>JAZRBN010000001.1:0-22416 GCA_045635105.1 Faecousia sp.
GACCGGAGCCGTTGAGGGTGTGCAGGAATTCCGGCTTGCCGGTGGCTTCCCGACGGAAACGGATATTGCCGCGACGGGCCTGATAATCCCGGGCGTTACTGACGGAGGAAACCTCCTTGTAGCCGTCCATAGAGGGAATCAGAATCTCGATGTCATAGGTTCTTGCCATAGATGCGGAGCAGTCGCCGGCAGCCAGCTTCACGGTGCGGAAATGGAAGCCCAGGCCTGCAACCAGCTGCTCTGCCTTGGTAACCAGCTCTTCAAAGGCCGCGTCGGAGTCCTCAGGCTTGCAGAACTGGAACATCTCTACCTTATTAAACTGGTGTCCGCGGACCATACCCCGCTCGTCAGCCCGGTGAGAACCGGCCTCCCGGCGGAAGCAGGGTGTGTAGGCGAATAATTTCTTGGGAAGCTCTGCCTCGGAGAGGATTTCGTCCCGGTAAATGGAGCACAGGGCAGCCTCTGCGGTGGGCAGCATATAGTGGGTGCGGTCGTCGGTGGGGTTGGCGATTTTGTAAACCTCGTCGGCGAATTTGGGGAACTGACCGGCAGTCTCACCGCACTGGTATTCCAGCATATGGGGGGGCAGGATGAAATCATAGCCGTCGGCGGTGTGGGTGTCGATGAAGTAGTTCAGCAGCGCCCATTCCAGCCGCGCGCCCATACCGGTGTACATCCAGTTGCCTGCGCCTGCCAGCTTTACGCCCCGCTCATAGTCGATCAGGCCCAGGTCGGTACACAGATCCACGTGGTGCTTGGGTTCGAAATCGAAGGCGGGCTTGCTGCCAATATAGCGCAAGGGCTCGTTGTTCTCCTTGCCGCCGGGGAGCAAATCGCTATCCGGCAGGTTGGGAAGGCTCAGCATCGCCACCCGGTATTCTTCGGACAGGATTTTCAGCTCAGCGGCCTCGTTTTCGATGGCTTTGTCCAGCGCCACGCTCTCAGCGGAGTTGGCGGCAATCTGAGCGTCAATGGCGGAGGTGTCCTCACCCTTCTTCTCCAAGCCCTTCTTCTGACCGAACAGCTTGCCGTTTTCCTTGCTCAGCTTATTTTTTTGGGCGGTTTGACCCTCGGTGGTGGTCTTCAAAGCGCGGATTTTCTCATCCAGCGCCAAAATTTTGTCTACAATGGCGTCGCAGTCCACTTCCTTGGCTTTTAAGCCGGCCTTGACTGCGTCGGGATTTTCCTTAATTCTTTTGATATCCAGCATTTTACGTTTCTCTCCTTTTGGTATGGGGTTATTCTGCGTCAATCACATTGGGGTCGTCGGGCATAATAATGGCGCACAGAATGTATGCCAATACGCCGCAGCCGCACAGGGCAAAAATCACCATACCCAGCCGCACCAGTGTTACATCAACAGACACATATTTTGCAAGACCTGCGCAAACACCGCAGATTTTCTTGTTGGTTGCGTCCTTATACAGCTTCTTTTCCATATTTTTTACCTCATTTCTTTATGTTCATTAATGCATCCAGCAGCACTTGCAGGTCGTCTTGGCCGTAGAATTCCAGCTCAAAACGGCCTTTGCGCTTGCCATTTACGATTTTCACACCTCTGCCCAGGACTTTGGATAGCTTTTTCTCACATTCTGCCACATAATCCACAGCCAGTGAGACCTCTTTTGGGGGTTTCGGCTCTTTGGACAGGTTTTTGCACAGCAGTTCTGCCTGCCGCACGGAAAGCCCCAATGCGGAGATTTTCTGCGCCGCCTCTTTTTGCAGCTTCTCGCTTTTTAAGGAGGTGATGGCCCTGGCGTGTCCGGCGGACAGCTTTCCGGTGCGCACCATTTCCAGCACATCCGGGTGCAGGGTCAGCAGCCGCAGCATATTGGCAACCGCGGGACGGGATTTGCCCACGCGGGCGGCAGTTTCCTCCTGGGTCAGTCCGTAATCCTCCATCAAGGTGCGGTAACCCAAGGCTTCTTCCAAGGGATTTAAGTCCTGCCGCTGCAAGTTTTCAATCAGCGCCAGCTCCGTAACCTTTTTGTCGTCGGCTTCAATAATTACCACGGGAATTTCCCGCAGCTCCGCCATTCTGGCTGCCCGCCAGCGGCGCTCACCTGCAATGATCTGATAGTAGCCGCTACTGAGCTCTCTGACCGTCAGCGGCTGCACCACCCCGTGGATCGCGATGGAATCTGCCAGGGATTGCAGCTCCTCCGGGTCAAAATCCCGGCGCGGCTGGTTGGGGTTGGGCTCTATCTTATGAATGGGCAACAGCTGATAGGGGGTTTTGGGGTTGGATTCCTCCATAAAATCGCCCATCAGCGCGCCAAGACCTTTTCCGAGTCCTTTTGCCATTGGTTTCACCTCTTATAGCTTTTGATTCACTTCTTCGGCAATGGCGCGATAGCTGACTGCGCCCCGGCTCAGCCGGTCGTACACCGTTACCGGCAGTCCGTGGCTGGGGGCTTCCGCCAATCGCACATTTCTGGGAACGACTGTTGCAAACACCTTGCCCGGGAAGTGCCGCCGCACCTCCTGCGCCACCTGGGTGGAGAAATTGGTGCGTCCGTCAAACATTGTCAGCACCACGCCGAAAATCTCCAAAGCGGGATTGATTCTCTTTTTGACAATACGCAGGGTGTTCATCAGGTCGGTGAGCCCCTCCAATGCGTAATATTCGCACTGCACCGGCACCAAAATGCCTTCCGCTGCCGCCAGGGCGTTTAGGGTCAGCATTTCCAATGACGGCGGACAGTCTATAAAAATCACATCGTATTGGTCTTTTACCTGCGCCAACGCATCCTTTAAGCGGCGGTTGGGATTTTCCATAGAAATCAGCTCCACGGCAGCGCCTGCCAAATCCGCAGTGGCTGGCAGCACATCGCCAAACTTGGTGCTGACGATAGCGTCCTTTGTGGGAACATCGTTGACCACCACATCGTAGACGCTGTTGCGGAGCTTCCGCTTGTCCACGCCCAGACCGGAGGTGGCGTTTGCCTGGGGGTCAAAGTCGCACAGCAGCACCCGCTTGCCCAAATCTTGCAGGGCGGCTGTGAGGTTGACGGCGGTGGTGGTTTTACCTACGCCGCCTTTTTGGTTGACCACAGCAATGATTTTTGCCATAGGAGTTTCCTTTCTGTGTAATGTTTCACGTGAAACAATCAATCAAAGGGATTGTCAAAAGTGTAGTTTTTGCCCAGCTCCGGCAGGGCTTGGGTGTCAAGGTTGCGCAGCAGCAACGCGCCGGCAACGCACAGCAGCACCGCCAGCGCCACCGTCAACGCGGTTAAGCGCCGGGACCGCTTGCGAAGAACAACCACCTGCTCTTCCAGAGAGAGGCTTTTGTGCTTCCGTCCGGATTTGGTTTGGGCGGTTTGGTCGGCACGGGCAGGCAGCTGAATGTGCACATCCGGCTTTACGGGATACGCTTCCATCACTGCCAGACATTCCGGGCAAAAGCCTTGCCCGTCGGTGGTGCTTTTGCCGCATTTTAAGCAACCCATACCCATTCCTCCTGCTTTCCGGGAGTTCCATACCACCCCATTTTAGTATGTTTATTGTACAACACTTTTTTCTGTTCGTAAAGAGGTAGGAAATAAAAAAATAGCAAAAAGTTTGTTGACAAAAGTAAACAGCTATGCTACGATATGTTTACAGAAGTAAACAGAGGAGGGATATCTATGGAACAGCATACCAGCGGCCTTTCCGCAGCCCAGTGGAGTCTTATGGAGCACCTTTGGGAGTCCGGCTGCCTTACCGGACGGGAAGCCATCGACGCTATGGAGGAAAAAATGCATTGGAGCCGCAGTACTACATTGACCCTTTTGCGGCGAATGGAGGAAAAGGGTCTGATTGAAAGCAAAACAGAAAACGGTGTCAAGACCTTCTACCCTGTACTGCACCGGGACGAGGCAGCGCTGCTGGAAACCGAGAATTTACTTGACCGGGTATACCACGGTAGTATCAGTATGCTGGTCAGCGCTATGACCCGTAGGCACACCCTGCCTAAGGAGGAAATTGATAATTTGCACGCTCTTTTGGACGGATTGGAGGGTGAATAAAAATGACCCAGTGGATTATTAGCAGCAGTATTTTGATTTTGGTGATGGTGCTTTTGGTGGTGTCTATTGCCGCAGGCTGCACCTTTACCGGCGGCAACAAGCCCACAGAAACTGACCCAATCATAGACCCCATCACAGATAGCACCACCGAAACCACCGGTGAAACTACCGAAACCGCGAATTCAACAGAAACCACCCAAAAGGAAGAAACGGGAGCAACGCTTCCCAAGGAAATTGTCGGCACCACGTTGACCGAGGCCGAATTACAGGACTTTAACGATCTTTTCGTCTGGGGTAGTGGGCGCACCAATTGGTATAACATCATTCTTGCTTGCGGCCAGAATCTGGATATTATCGACCGGCAGGGATTTGCTTCTCCGGAGGCGATCAACACCCGTTCTTTGTTTCACAACGGATTTTATGGGGAGCATCCCGAATGGCGTGCTTTAAGCGCCGCGGAAGAAGCCTTTTTGAACACCTGCCCCGGTTATATTCCCCAGATGGATGTGGTGAAGTTGCCAGTCTGCGAGATGGAAAAGGTGTTGAATACTTATCTTGGAATCTCCTTGCAGGACACCAACCCTGCCCACTTGGAGAAATTCTGGTATTTTGCAGAAACCGACTGCTATTATCATAATGTCAGCGATTTCTTCTCCGCAGAGAGCTTCCAAGTGGTGGACGGCAAGTGGCAGGAGGATGGGTCGGTATACTTGTTGGCAGAACGGGATGAGAAATATTTTGAATGTGTAATCCTGCTCCGGCTGATCCCCAATTCCGATAATGAGGAAGCGCCCTACCGGGTCTATTCCTGTATGGAATTGCTGCCGGCGAATTGACTATCTTAAATGCAGAAACTGCCGGAGAATTATCTCCGGCAGTTTTTGTATTGCAAAAAAATCATAAAATCCCTGTTGACAATCAGCTGACCATATGATATTATCATATTACCGCAATCCAAGAAAGTTGGTGATCACAATGAACTGGACAATTCCCGGCACGGTATTGACTGCCCCCCGCCAGGACGCTGCGCATATTGAGGAACAATTCCGCGCAATGTTTCTGCCCGGCGGTATGGTGCTCAGTCAAATTTCCGCCATAACCGGTCTGGACGGCTATATGATTCAGAACTGGGTAAAGCGGGGATTTCTTACCAAACCCCAGAATAAGCGGTATACCCTGCGGCAGCTGTGCCGTATAATGAACATCAATATGCTCAAAAGTGTCCTGCCTTTGGAGCGCATTTGCTCCCTTTTTGGCTATGTAAACGGCCAGCTGGACGACGAAAGCGACGATATGATTGACGATTCTGTCCTTTATTTTATGTTCGTCCGCTTGGCGTCCCGCTCTAAGGAGCTGTATCGGGAGGAAACCCGGGAGGTGGTGCTGGAAGAAGAACTGGCGCAGTACATAGAGCCGGTGCCCGGCGCCAAGGCGCGGGTAAAGCAGGCGCTGCGGGTGATGCTGACGGCGTGGCTTGCCGCCCGTATGACCCAGGAAGCAGAACGGATGTTAAATGAATTCTAGAAAGGAACGATGTAAAATGGAAGAAAACGGAACCTATCGCTGGTCTTCGGATAATTCGTCCAAAAAACCGGTGAACAAGAAAAAACTGCGCAATGCGGCAGTGGCCATTGTGGTGGCGCTGTTTTTGCTGATTGCAGGTACCACCTGCTTCTACACCGTAGACGATAAGCAGCAGGCGGTGGTAACCACCTTTGGCAAGGTTACCGATGTAACCGACGCAGGTGTGCATTTTAAGCTGCCCTTTGGCATCCAGCAGGCCCAGAAGGTGGATGTGAATGTCTATCAGAAGTTCGAGCTGGGCTACCAAAGCACCGATGATGACGGTTATATCGTCAATCCCGATGAAAGCTCAATGATTACCGGCGATTACAATATCGTCAATATCGACTTCTTCGTGGAGTATAAGGTGTCTGACCCGGTGGCGTACCTGTTCGCCTCCACCACCCCCGAGGATATCCTGCGGAATCTGATTCAGAGTCAGGTGCGCAATGTGGTTGGCTCGTCCAGCGTGGACGCGGTGCTGACCGATGGTAAGGAGAGCATTCAGATGCAGGTCAAAGACCTGGTAACGCAAATTCTCAGCCAGTATAATATCGGTTTAACGCTGGTGGATGTGAAGATCCAGGACTCCGAGCCGCCTACCTCGGAGGTCATTGAGGCCTTCAAGGCGGTGGAAACTGCCAAGCAGCAGGCGGAAACCGTGGTCAACGATGCAAAAGCCTATCAAAATGCCCAGCTGCCCCAGGCCCAGGCCCAGGCGGATAAGCTGATTCAGAACGCGGAGTACTTGAAGCAGAACCGCATCAACGAGGCAATCCAGCAGGTGGCTATGTTTGAGGCTATGTACGCCGAGTATGCCCAGGATCCGGAAATCACCAAATCCCGTATGTACTACGAGGCCATTTCCCAAATCCTGCCGGGCGTGAAGCTGTATATCAACACCGCCGAGACCGGCTCCGATGTGCAGATGCTTCTGCCCCTGGAGCCTGTGGTATCTACGCAGACAGGAGGTAGCGAAGAATGAAAAAGAAGATTATCATTGCCGTAGTGGTTGTATTGCTTTTGATTGTGGCAGCCAACAGCTTCTACACTGTCCGGGAGAACCAGTATGCCTGCGTGGTGGAGTTTTCCAAGATTGTTGCCACCACCGACCAGCCGGGACTGCACTTTAAGGTGCCGTTTTTGCACACGGTAAAGTATTTTTCCAGCGCAACCCAGCTCTACGATATTCCGCCCTCTGAGGTGATTACCCTGGATAAGCAGAATATGACCGTGGACTGCTATGTGCTGTGGCAGATCTCCGACCCGCTGAAATTCTATCAGACCTTGGGCAATACTTCCGTTGCCCAGCAGCGTTTGGGCGACCAGACCTACACCGCTTTGAAAAATGCCATGGGTACCCTGGCCCAGGCGGATATTATCAATATGGAAGACGGCGGCCAGCGGAATGAGATTTACGACGGCATTGCCACCACCGTGGACGAAAAAGCGCAGACCTACGGCATCAATGTGCTGGATGTGAAAATCAAGCGCTTTGACCTGCCGGAGAGCAACCTGAACGCGGTTTATTCCCGTATGATTTCCGAGCGGAATCAAATGGCATCCAAGTTCACCGCTGACGGCAATTATGAGGCATCCATTATCCGCAACGATGTGGATAAGCAGGTGAACATTTTGGTGTCCAATGCCAAGGCTGAGGCAGCAAAGCTGGAAGCCGAGGGCGAGGCTGAGTATATGCGCCTGCTGGCTGAGGCCTATGACAGCGCGGACAAGAAGGACTTTTACGAGTTCATCCTGGCGCTGGATGCCTTGCAGCAGAGCCTGGACGGCGGCGAAAAGACCATCATTCTGGACGCAGACTCCAAGCTGGCGCAAATCCTCACCGGCAACTAAGAACAGAATTAAGGAAAAACGCGTTCCCTCTTTTGGGAAAAACCATATAAATATTATGAAAGGAACAGACTTATGGAACTTGCATTAGGCATTGCTGCAGCAATTGTGCTGTTGATTGTGATTGTACTTATTGGTTATGTGAAAGCACCGCCCGATACGGCGTATATGATTTCAGGTTTTCGTAAGCCCCGTATTTTAATAGGAAAAGCAGGTGTGCGTATTCCTTTTTTAGAGCGATTGGATAAGCTTTCTCTTAAAATGTTTTCTGTTGATGTTAAAACAACAGATTTTGTACCGAATGCCGAGTACATTAATGTCAAAGTAGACGCAACGGTAAAAATTCGCATTGGACAGAGTGAAGATATGATGGCGCTTGCATCCAAGTTCTTCCTCAACGAGAGCGAAGAAATGATTATTCGCCGTGTACAGGATACATTGGAAGGTAATATGCGGGAAATCGTAGGACAGATGCGTCTGGAAGAAATGGTTACCGACCGTAAGGCGTTTGGTGAGCGTGTGCAGGAAAACGCCATCCCTGACTTGCAGAAGATGGGTCTTGAAATGATCTCCTTTAATGTCCAGTCTTTCTCCGATCAGAATAATGTGATTGAAGATCTTGGTATCGATAATATTTCTCAAATTAAAAAGGGAGCTGCCGTGGCAAAGGCGCAGGCAGAGCGGGATATCGCCATTGCGCAGGCGCAGGCCGCCAAGGAAGCCAACGATGCTAAGGTCCAGTCCGAAATGGAAATTGCTGAAAAGCAGAATGCGCTTGCAATTCGTCAGGCAGAGTTAAAGCAGAAGTCCGATGTGAAAAAAGCGGAAGCGGATGCAGCTTATTCCATACAGGAGCAACAACAGCGTAAATCTATTGAAGTTACTTCTGCCAACGCCGACATTGCTCGGGCAGAACGTACTGCGGAGCTGCGGGCAAAGGAAGTCGAGGTCAAAAAGCAGACGCTGGATGCAGAAATCCGCGCCAAGGCAGATGCGGAGCGTTATGCTGCTGAGCAGGAGGCAGAAGCCGAGTTGTATCGCCGGACAAAAGAAGCGGAAGCAAAGAAGATTGAGCGACAGAGGGAAGCAGAGGGTATCCGTGCTGTTGGCGAAGCAGAAGCGGAAGCAATTAGGTTGAAGGCGTTGGCTGAGGCCGAGGGTATTGACAAAAAGGCTGAGGCAATGAGGAAATATGGAGAAGCGGCTGTTATCGAAATGATTATGGCTGCCTTGCCCGAAATTGCAAAAAATGTGGCTGAACCTCTTAGTAAAGTCGATAAGATCACTATGTATGGTGAAGGGAACAGTGCTAAGCTGCTATCCGATATCGTTAACGGTACTACACAGGTAACCGAAGGTATCAGTGCCGGAATGGGCATCGATATTAAGAGCCTGATTATGGGCGCATTGGGCGGAAAAATGGTATCGGACAATACTGCTCCTGTGGTGGTTGTTCAGCAGGCCCGTGAGACTCCGGCTGCGCAGACAGAAGCGTTTGAGGAAGAGTAAACCCGGCAGGTGAAAGAAAGGAGCTGTCTATGGCAATCTATCAGCGTACCTTTTCCGGCGATTTTGATGCGCTGGTGTCCAAGGTGGAGAATGTGGTGATGAACGGCAGTTTGTCGGCTTCCTTGGAGGAATCGGCAGACTACCGGACACCCACGGGCCGGTGCAGTGTGCGGGTGTTTGAGCGGTACAGCTACACCGGCGGCAACCGGGTGAGTATGAGCGTAACGGTGTTTCAGTCCGGAGCGGATATTCACCTTTGCGCCATCACCTCCGGCGGCAGCCAGGGTATGTTTTTCAAGGTGAATACCTGGGGCGAGGAAGCCTTTTTGGATACTTTAAAAGAGGAATTATAGGAGCAACAAAAACCGGGCGGTCAATGACCGCCCGGTAATTTTACATTCTTTTATTAGTTGTTCTTCATCACGATGGTCTCGATGCTGTCGCCCACATGCTCGCAGGCATCGGCGCATTTTTCCAGCTTGTCGAAGATCTCCCGCCAGAAAATCACCGTCAGCACATCGGAGGAATAGTCCGCAGCCTTCAAGGTGGCTTCCAGATACAGCCGGTCGCACTCCTCTTCCTTGTGGCTCAGGTTGATGATCATTTCGTGGAGCTTCTTGGGCTTCTTGAAGTTGGGCAGCTCGCTGAGCATTTCCTCCATCAGCTTGCAGCACTCTACGATCATACCGGCAAAGGTAACGGCCTCGGGCATAATGGTCTCAATGCGGTTTACATAAATCCGCTGCAAAACCTCTTCAATGAAGTCAGCCACTTCGTCGATGTTGGCGCTAATCTGGGCAAGGTCTTCCCGCTCCAAGGGGGTAACAAAGGCCTTTGCCAGTGCGGTGTTCATCTCGTGCTTCACGCCGTCGGCAGAATGCTCAAAGGCGTGCATTTCTTCCAGCATAGCGCGGATATTGGCATAGTCATAGTTGGTCAGACACTCTTGCAGGTAGAGGGCTGCCTTGCTGCAACACGCAGCTGCGGCGGCGAAGTTCTCAAAATAGAAACGGTCGGATTTAGCCATAATTCGTATTCCTTTCTTTATTAGAAAATAGCCAAGAAAATTTTGGTCATAATAAAGCCGATCAAGCCGCAGCCGGGGAAGGTCAGCACCCAGGTCAGACACATTTCCTTCACCACGCCAAAGTTGATGGCCTTTACATTCTTCACAGCGCCCACACCCATAATCGCGGTGGTCTTTGCGTGGGTGGTGGAGACCGGCAGACCGAAGGTGGAGCAAAGCAGCAGGGAGGTGGAAGCGGCCAGGTCAGCGGAGAAGCCCTGGTATTTTTCCAGCTTTACCATATCCATACCCACGGATTTGATGATCTTCTTGCCGCCGATGGCGGTGCCCAGACCCATAATAATGGCGCATAAAAGCATAATCCAGGTTTGGGGCTGTACGCCGTTAAAATCCATTTTGCCGTTGGACATAAACAGGCACAGGATAATGATACCCATAAACTTTTGACCGTCCTGAGCGCCGTGCATAAAGGCGGAGTAAGCTGCGCCGGCGATTTGCGCGTACTTAAATACCGGCTCGGTTTTGCGCCGCTCTATGTTCCGGAAAGCCAGGGTTACCAGCTTGCATACCGCCCAGCCCAGACCGAAGCCCAGGGTAACGGAAATGACGATGCCGTAGAGGACTTTAACCCATTCTGCGCCGTTGACTGCGGAAAAGCCGCCGTTGAGGGCGATGGCAGAGCCGGTCAGACCGGCAATCAGCGCGTGGCTTTCGCTGGTGGGAATACCAAAGACAAAAGCAGCGGTGGCCCAGGTTACGATGGCAAACATTGCTGCGCTTAGCGCGATGATGGCATCGTTGGAGTTTTCGCCGAAATCTACCATTTTCGTGATAGTTTGGGCAACCTGAGGGCTGAGCATTGTCATCACATACACGCCCAGGAAGTTGAAAATCGCAGCCATAATGATAGCGGCGCGGGCGGACATACACCGGGTAACCACACAGGTGGCGATGGCATTGGGGGCGTCCGTCCAGCCGTTGACCAGAATGACACCCAGCGTCAGCGCCACTGCCAGAAACAGCAGCGGACTTTGGGTCATAGCAGTCCAAAAGCCGGATAAGGTCAAATCGATATCCATAAAAGTCCTCCGAAAGGTCAAAAAAATACATAATGAATCCAATATTTGCCGTATATCATTTTACAACAACTTTTGATAACAGTCAAGATGCTTATACAGAAAATAGAGGTTTGACGAGTAGGGCTCTTTTTGCTATACTATACCCGAAAGAAAAGACAATGAGGTTTATGCTATGAGAATGCGAAAGATGAAGAATTTGGAATCCCGGATGGCGGCAACGGAACGCTACCGCATCCTTGCCCCGGCAGAGTATAAGGGCATTTGGCGGCAGTTAAAGCCGGATTGCGCCGCCCTTTGGGTGGAGGTTGGCTGCGGCAAGGGTAAATTTACCGCGGAAACCGCTGCTGCAAACCCCGATGTGCTGCTCATTGCCGTGGAGCGCTGCCGGGAGGCAATGGTGGTGGCTATGGAAACGGCGCAGAAAATGGGTCTTACCAATGTGTTCTTCATTGATATGGATGTGGCGAATATCGAGGAAATCTTCGCTTTTGGGGAGATGGACAGGCTGTTCATCAATTTCCCTGACCCCTGGCCCCGGAAGAAGAATGCCAAGCGGCGGCTGACCCACAGGGCGTTTTTGGATAAGTACTGCCGCACGGTGAAAGAGGGCGGCGAAATCCACTTTAAGACTGACAATGCCCCGTTATTTGCCTATTCCGTGGAGGAGTTTGAGAGCTGCGGCTTGCAGGTGAAGAATCTCACCCACAATCTCCACGAAAATGGAATTGTTGGCATTATGACCGGCTACGAAGAGAAGTTCCACGCCCTTGGCACCCCTATCAACCGGTGCGAGGTGGTGTGCAAGCCCTTCGTATTACAGACCGAAAAGAAAGAGCCGTAGGGCGGGGGCTTGCTCCCGCCGAAAGGCAGTATTTTTGTGCGGCGGGACCAAGGCCCCGCCCTACAACGCTTCGGAGGCGTATTTTATGAACACTTACCACGCAGGAAGCGCAGATGTAATCGTCATTGGCGCAGGCCACGCCGGCATCGAGGCGGCGCTCTCAGCTGCCCGGCTGGGGTGCAGCACCATTCTCTTTACCATCAATCTGGACGCGGTGGGCAATATGCCCTGCAATCCTGCCATCGGCGGCACGGGAAAGGGCCATCTGGTCCGGGAGCTGGACGCTTTGGGTGGCGAAATGGGTCTTGCGGCGGACGCAGCCTGCATTCAGTACCGGATGCTCAATAAGGGCAAAGGACCGGCTGTCCATTCTCTGCGCGCCCAGGGAGACCGCCGCCGCTATCAGGAATATATGAAGCACGCCCTGGAATTGCAGGAGAATTTGCAGCTGAAACAGGCGCAAATCGTGGAGCTTTTCACAGACAACGGCAAGGTAACCGGCGTGCGCACCCAGCTGGGCGCGGTGTATGATGCCAGGGCGGTGATTATCGCCAGCGGCACATACCTTGACAGCACCGTCATTACCGGCGAGTGCATCCAGTCCGCAGGACCGGACGGTATGCACGCGTCTGTGGGTTTGGCGGATAATCTGCGGGCGCTGGGATTGCCTTTGCGCCGGTTTAAGACCGGCACGCCCCCCCGGGTGAACCGCCGGAGCATTGATTTTTCCAAAATGGAGTTGCAGCCGGGAGACGAAACCCCCGAGCCCTTTTCCTTCCGCACCACCCATCGGCTTAATAATCAGGCGGTGTGCTACCTGACCTATACCAACGAGGAGACCCACCGGGTCATTCGGGAGAATTTGCACCGCAGTCCTATGTACGACGGCACCATCTCCGGGGTTGGACCCCGGTATTGCCCCAGTATCGAGACGAAAATCGTCCGTTTTGCGGATAAGAGCCGCCATCAGCTGTTCATTGAGCCCTGCGGACTGGATACCGAGGAGATGTACATTCAAGGCTTTTCTTCCAGCCTGCCGGAGGATGTGCAGTTGGAAATGCTCCATACTGTCCCCGGCTTGGAGCAGGCAGAGATGCTGCGCCCGGCTTACGCCATTGAGTATGAATGTATCGACCCCACCAGCTTGCTGCCCACACTGGAATATAAGAAGCTTTCCGGCCTTTACGGCGCAGGTCAGTTCAACGGCTCCTCCGGCTATGAGGAGGCGGCGGTGCAGGGCCTGGTTGCGGGCATCAACGCGGCGCTGAAAATCCAGGGGAAAGAGCCCTTGATTCTCACCCGGGATACCAGCTATATCGGCACCCTCATTGACGATTTGGTAACCAAGGGCACGGAAGAGCCCTACCGGATTATGACCAGCCGGTCTGAATACCGGCTGCTGCACCGGCAGGATAATGCCGACCGGCGGCTGTGCCATATCGGTGCGGCGGTGGGACTTGTGCCGGAAGACCGGCTGCGGCAGGTGGAGGAAAAATACGCGGCGGTGGAGCGGGAGATCCGGCGGCTGGAAAGCTGCGGCGTGCCGGCAAGCAAAGAACTTAACGAGATGCTGGCAAGCAGAGAGTCTACGCCCGTGGAAAATTCCGCCCGACTGGCGGATTTGCTCCGCAGACCCCAGGTAACCTATGGGGATATCGCCCCCTTTGACCCGGACAGACCGGTCTTGCCGGAAGCGGTTACCCAGGAGGTGGAGATTCAGGTGAAGTATGCCGGATACTTGGCGCGGCAGGAAAAGCAGGTGGCAGAATTCAAAAAGGAGGAGGCAAGGCTGCTCCCTGGGGATTTGGATTACGAGGCTATTGCTGGTCTGCGCTTGGAGGCCCGGCAGAAGCTCAGCGAAATCCGCCCGGTATCCTTGGGGCAAGCCGGAAGAATTTCCGGTGTCAGTCCCGCGGATATTGCGGTGCTGCTGATTTATCTGGAACAGATGCAATAAAAAATCTCCCTTGTGTAAAGGGAGGTGGATTGCCGTA
The DNA here is from genome assembly GCA_045635105.1 of Faecousia sp. Lineage (GTDB taxonomy): Bacteria > Bacillota > Clostridia > Oscillospirales > Oscillospiraceae > Faecousia. Next base: position 13,875 of record JAZRBN010000001.1, read on the forward strand.
GGAAAGACGGGGGGAGTGCCAATCCCCCAGTCAAAAATCGAAGATTTTTGCCAGCCCCCTTTACACAAGGGGGCCGTTTTTGGCAGTTAATCTCTATGCTGGATTCGGTTTTCCATATGGCCGGACTGAATCACCGGCGGCTTGGGGTCTTTCAGCTCCCAAGGTACTGGCGTTTTCTGCTCTTTCTCTTTCATTACAAATCCCCTCCTGCCCATAGTATGGACAGAAACGGACAAAAAACACGCGGTGAAAACCGCGTGTTTTTTATACCTCAATTTGTTTCAAGACGGTGGCAGGACCTTCCAAAAACAGTTTTTCAATCTGCTTGTCCTTGCCCTCTATGGTGATTTCCAGTGTGCCCCCGGGGTTTTCCGCCGTTAAGTGTCCGCCGGGAAGCAGCCCTTGCAGCCACAGCACCACCCCCACGGATGCGCTGCCTGTGCCGCAGGCCAGGGTGTAGTCGTCCACGCCCCGCTCGTAGGTGAGCATCCGCACAGAGGTGTCTGAAAGCCGACAGAAAAGATTCACATTCACACCCTTGGGAAATGCCGAACTATGATAAAGCTCCAGAAAAACAGGCTTTAACGCTTCTTTTTCCGCCCAATCCAGCTTAGGAAATTCCGTAACGCTGTGGGGAATGCCGGGATTTCCCAGCTCCACATAGGCGGCATTGGGGTGGCAGGTGAAATCCACAACTCCCGGGTTATTCAGCTGCACTCGGTAGCGGTTTTCGGCAAGCCGTTCTCCGTAGACCAGCCCAGCATCCGTCTCCACGGACATTTTTTCTCCGGCAACGCCCGCATCGTAAGCAAACCGGCAGATACACCGGGCGCCGTTGCCGCACATCTCGCCTCTTGTGCCGTCGGGATTGTAAAAATGCAGCTTAAAATCAGCAATTTTAGAAGTATCCAGCGCCAGCAGTCCATCAGCGCCAAATTGTTTACACAGCCTTTTGGCCAGGCTTTCAAAATCCGGCTGCAAGCCCCGGGTATCCAGCACCACAAAATCGTTGCCGGCGCCGCTCATATGGAGCGCTTTCATTAAACTTCCTCCAACAGGTCTTTCATATTGTAAAGACCGGCAGGCTTGCCTTCTAAGAACTTTGCCGCAGCCACAGCCCCGTCGGCGAACATTCCCCGGTCGCAGGCCTCGTGGCGGAGGGTCAAGCGCTGGGAAGCGGTGGTGATATGCACCTCGTGGATGCCTACAACCCCGCCCATACGCAGGGCGTGGATGCCGATTTCGTCTGCTGTCCGTTTGCCCTCACCGGAGCGGCCGCAGTTGGCGGTGGCTTTGGGACGCACCTGACGAATGGCGTCAAAGAGCATTTTTGCTGTGCCGCTGGGAGCATCTACCTTCCGGTTGTGGTGGATTTCCACGATTTCAATGTCTGCATCGGGGAAATTCTGCGCCGCCTGCTTTGCCAAATTGCACAGCACCGCAATGCCCAGGCTCATATTTCCCGCGTAGAACACCGGCACAGACTTGGCAGCCTCCAAAATAGCGGCCCGTTCTTCCTCTGTGTGGGCGGTGGTGCCAACCACCAGGGCGCACCGGTTTTTCACCGCATATGCTGCCACCTCTTTTGCGGCAGAGTGATGGGAAAAGTCAACCACCACATCGGCATCCACCGCGCCCAGCTCTTCAAAGCTACGGGGTACGCCGTGCATACCGTCCAGGCTCACAAGACCTGCGATGCAGCCGTCTAATTTTTCTTGCAGCAGCTTGCCCATAGCGCCGTTGGCGCCGCAAATTACAGCTTTCATTGGATAACCCCCAGCTTGCGCATCTGGTCAAGCAGCACAGCTTTGGTGCTGTCTTCCATAGGGGTCAGGGGCATTCTGAGATAGCCGTCCCCATAGCCCATAGCCGCGATTGCCGCCTTGGCGGGAATGGGATTGACCTCGCTGAACAGGCAGCGGATCAGAGGCAGCAGTTTGCACTGCAAGGCAGCGGCCGCTGCCATATCCCCGGCAAAGACCTTATCGCACATTTCTACCGCCAGCTTCGGCACCACATTGGACAGCACGCTGATGCAGCCTGCGCCGCCCATTGCCATCATAGGCACAGTCAGAGAATCCTCACCGGAGTAAATATCCAGCCGGTCGCCGCACTTGGCGATGGTCTCTACGGTCTGATCCATATTGCCGGAGGCATCCTTCAAGGCCACAATGTTGGGGTGATAGGACAGCTTTGCCACGGTATCCGGCAGCAGATTGCAGCCGGTGCGGCTGGGTACATTATAAAGGATCAGGGGCTTTTCCGCTGCGTCTGCCACCGCGGTATAGTGGGCAATCAGACCCTTTTGGGTGGCTTTGTTGTAGTAGGGGGTTACTGCCAGCAGGGCATCGGCGCCGTCATCGCAGGCACTTTTTGCAAAGTCCAGCACGTGCTCGGTGTTGTTGGTGCCCACACCGGCAATCACAGGCACACGGCCGTTCACTTGCTTTACCGTAAAGGCAATCACAGCTTTCCGCTCCTGGGGAGACAGGGTGGCGCTTTCGCCGGTGGTGCCTACTGCCACCAATGCGTTGATGCCGCTGGCAATCTGAAATTCGATGAATCGGGCAAGGGTGTCGTAATCCACGCCGTGGGGGGTCATGGGGGTAACCATAGCGGTGCCCATACCTTTGAATACAGTGTTTTTCATTTCAAACGGCTCCTTTGCAAATAAAGTGATATTCTAAGGATAGTTTATCACATACCGGGCAAAAAGGGAATAAAAAAATGCGCCGCTGCAAAAATTTACAGCGGCGCAGGTATTTTTAGATTAAGTAAGCCTTGATGGCGTCAGAGGCCTCAGCGGCATCGTCGGAGACGGTGATGGTGATGTTCATATTATTTGCCTGGGCAAATTCAGCGCACCACAGAATGAAAGCCTCACCGGTAGCCCGGTCAGCGCCGATGGTCTTGTACAGGTTGTCGATGTACACATTGGTAATGTCGAAGTTACCGGCGTGCAGGCCGCAGAGCAGACCCTTCAGCTTGTCCAGATTGTTAATCTCGTATTCCTTGGCGTTCACCAGACGGACACGGTAGTTAATGTCATAAGTCAGCTGTTTGCCATATTCAATGCAAACCACATCACCCTGGGCGCTGGAAACGGCCTCGTTGATGGATGCAATCAGTTTTTTGGTTTTGCCGGAGCCTTTCAGGCCCATAATTACTTGAATCATTGGGAATCCCTCCTTATTTGCTGTACAATAATTTTACCAGTTCACTGCGGATTTTGCAAGACCTAATTGGTCTTCCGGGCAAACTATTTTTTATTTCGTAACAAAATATTGCTGAATTTCCGCTTTTGTGGCGGAAATTGTGCCTTGAAAGGCCTCTTTTTTGCCACCGCCCCGGCCATTTAGCGCCTGCGTGGCGGCAGTGCCCATGGCTTTGGCGTCTTGGTCGCGGCTGATGATGCAAAGGCTGTACCCGGTGGCATCTGCGCCGGCAAGGGTAACGGCAATGCCGCAGCGCTGGGCAATGGCATCGCACAGCGCTCTGTTTTCGGCGGGGGTGAGGGTTTCTTCAAAATGCAGGGCAAGGCGCTTTCCTGCGTAGCTGTTTGCAATGGTCTGAAAAACCTGCTTTTGCAGGCTTGCTGACCGGAATTTCTCCTGGGAGAGGGCTTCGTTCATACGCGCTGCCGCTGCGCCGGTTTCCTGCCATTTGGCGGAAAAGGCCTGGCTGACCAGCCGGTTTTGGTGATGGGCGGCGTTTAGGATGTCCAGCGCCCGTTTACCGCAGGCCATTTCCATACGGACACCTTCGTGGAACTTCACGCAGGAAAACAGCTTCACAAGACCGATTTCCCCGGTGTACTTTACGTGGGTGCCGCAGCAGGCGCACAGGTCGATGCCGGGAATCTCCACAACCCGCACCGGCCAGGGTAGATCCCGTTTCCGCCGGTAGGGAATGTTGGGCAGCGCTTCCCGGGTGGGAGTGTAGCAGCGCACCGGCAGATTCTGCCAGATGGCGGCATTGACGGTATTTTCGATTTTTTCCAGGTCTTCCGGGGGAATGGGGTAGTCAAAATCAATGGTTACCACATCTGCCCCCATATGAAAGCCCACATTGTGGCAGCCGTAGAGCGTATGCGCCACTCCGGAGACCATATGCTCCCCGGAATGCTGCTGCATCAGATCAAACCGCCGCTGCCAGTCAATATTGCCGATAACGGTACTTCCCACGCGCAGCGCTTTGTCGCACAGATGGACCACCGCACCGGCTTCTTCCCGGACGGATAAAACCTTTGCGTCTCCCAGCGTGCCGGTGTCATATGCCTGTCCGCCCCCCTCGGGATAAAAGGCGGTGGCGCTAAGGGTAACGGCATAGCCGCCCTTTGTCTCTGCGCAGCCGGTAACCGTAGCTTCAAAGGCAGTCAAATGGCTGTCTGTATAGTATAACCGATTTCCCTCCATAAATGGCGCTCCTTATTGCTTTTCACCCATTGTACCACACAAAACACCTCTTTGCAACGGCATTACTATGGACTTTGTCGAGGGGTTTTTCCGGTTTCTTCACTGTTTTCGTGGGTTTTCTAAACTATTTACCGATACACTATGGATACAGAAGCAAAGAGGAGGACAAGCTATGCAGTGCCAGAAGTTAAAGACCTATATGGAGACCGGGCGGGTGGTGTTCCTGCCGGCAAAGGCCATTCGGCCCAATCCCAATCAGCCCCGGAAACGGTTTTTGGAAGAGCCGCTCAGTGAGCTGGCAGAGTCCATTGGCCGCCACGGGATTTTGCAGCCTCTGTCCGTCCGGCGGGTAGGAACCCATTATGAATTGATTGCCGGGGAGCGGCGGCTGCGGGCAGGTATGCAGGCAGGCCTTACGGAGATTCCCTGCATTGTGATGCAGATGACTGACGAGGAGTCGGCAATGACGGCGCTGGTGGAAAATTTGCAACGGGAGGATTTGGATTTTGTCGAAGAGGCCCGGGGCATTGACCGGCTGATTAATAATTTCAATATGAGTCAGGAGCAGGTGGCAAAGCTTTTGGGCAAGAGTCAGAGCGGTGTGGCAAACAAGCTGCGCCTGCTGCGGCACTCGCCCCAAGTGTTAGAGGCGCTGCGCTCAGCCGGTCTTACGGAGCGCCACGCCCGGGCGCTATTAAAACTGTCCTCTGAGCATCAAAAAATGCAGGCCATCGCGGTCATTTCCCGGCAGGGAATGTCGGTGGCGCGGACGGAGCAGTACATAGAAACGCTGCTGAATCAAGCCGATTCCGGCCATAAAAAAGCCAGCCTGGGGGCGTTTTTCAGCTATTTGAATCAATCCCTGGCAAGAATCCAGCTCTCCGGCATCTCTGCCATATCCGAGCGCCGGGAAACGGACAGCCAAATCGTGCTGACCATCACCATTCCCAAATCCCAATAAAAAAGCCTCCCTTGTATAAAGGGAGGTGGCTTGCCGGAGACAAGACGGAGGGATTGTAATGTGTAGAAACAAAACAATCCCTCAGTCAAAAATCAAAGATTTTTAACAGCCCGCTTTGCACAAGGGGGCCGTTTTTTGTGTTACGCTTCGTAGCCGGGCTTGCCCAGCAGCTTGAACATATTTCGCTTGTAGAATTCCACACCGGGCTGGTTGAAGGGGTTGACCCCCAGCATATAGGCGGAGATGCCGCAGGCCAGCTCAAAGAAGTAGAACATTTCGCCCAGCTTTTCGTTGTTAAGCTCACCCATATCCACGGTGATTACCGGCACATTGCCGTCTACGTGGGCAGCCAGCGTACCCAGAAACGCCTGCTCGTCCACAAAGTCCAGCGTTTTGCCTTCCAGATAGTTCAGGCCGTCCAGATTCTTGTAGTCGCCGCCGATGGTGAGCTTCTGGGCAGGCGGATCGAACCGCACCATCGTCTCAAAGATGTTCCGCTCGCCCTGCTGAATCATCTGACCCAGAGAGTGCAAATCCGGGGTAAACTCTGCGGAAACCGGGAAAATACCCTTGCCGTCCTTGCCCTCGGACTCGCCGAAGAGCTGCTGCCACCAGCCGCCCATCATCCGGAAGCCCGGCTCGAAGGATTCTAAGATTTCTATGGCCTTGCCTCTGCGGTACAAAAGATTTCGGGCAGCGGCGTACAGCCACACGGGATTTTCAAAGGAACGGATATCGTAAGCCTTTTTGGCTTCATATGCGCCCCGCATCACTTCCATAGGGTCAATGCCGGCAACAGCCAGTGGCAGCAGACCCACCGCGGTCAGCACACTGTAACGGCCGCCCACATCGGGAGGGATCACAAAGGTCTCCCAGCCTTCCTCGGTGGCCATCTGCCGCAGAGCGCCCTTGACCGGGTCAGTGATGGCGTAGGTGCGTTTTTTGGCGCCGTCGGTGCCGTATTTCCGCTCCAAAAGCCAGCGCAGCGCCCGGGTGGCGATGGCAGGCTCGGTGGTGGTGCCGGATTTGGAGATGATGGCGATGGAGAAATCCTTGCCTTCCAGCAGCCGGGTCAGTTCGTTCCAGCCTCTGGTGGACAGGGTGTTGCCGGCGTAGAAAATCTGGGGATTGCCCTTGCCCTTGCCGATGTTGTGGTTGCAGCCCTGCATCAGCTCAATGGCAGCCCGGGGTCCCAGGTAGGAGCCGCCGATGCCGATAACCACAAACACATCGGAATCGGCCCGGATGCGCTTTGCGGCGGCGCGGATACGGCTGATTTCTTCCGTTTCTTCATTCACGGGCAGATTCAGCCAGCCAAGGAAATCGTTGCCCTCACCGTTTCCTTCGGTCAGGGTCATATGTGCATCAAAGACCTCCTTCTCCGCAGCGAGAAGGTCGGGCAGGGACAGCTGTCCCCATACATTGGAAATATCAACTTTAATCATATGGCATCATCCTTTCAGGGGGTTATACTATTATGTTACAACAATTTATCCGTGGGCGCAAGGGAAAAGTGGAAAATTTCTGTGAATATTTTACAAGATACCTATGGCTTTTTTCGCCGGATATTTGTATAATAGACAAAAAACAGCGGGAGGAAACAGTATGCAGTACGGATTTGGCGTGGATGTGGGCGGCACCACCGTGAAAATCGCCTTTTTTAACCGGCAGGGAGAAATTCTTACCAAGTGGGAGATCCCCACGGTGGTGGAAGGCGGCGGTGGGCGGATTCTGCCGGACATTGCCGATGCCATTTTAGGGTATCTTCAAAAGGAGAATATCCCGCACCGGCAGGTGCTGGGCATCGGTATGGGACTGCCTGGCCCGGTGGACAAAAACGGCATCGTAGCCGCCTGCGATAATTTGGGCTGGGGCAGAACCGATGTAACCGGAATTATGGAACAGCTCACCGGCTTTCCTGTGGTGGCGGGAAACGATGCCAATATGGCGGCCCTGGGCGAGTGCTGGAAGGGCAGCGGTTGTGAGAATATGGTGCTGATTACTCTGGGAACAGGGGTTGGCGGCGGTATTATTGTGGACGGCAAGCCGCTGACCGGCGCAAACGGCGCGGCAGGCGAGATTGGACATCTGGTGCTGAACCGGAAGGAAACGCGCCATTGCGGCTGCGGCAAGCAGGGCTGCGCGGAGCAGTACTGCTCTGCCACTGGTCTTGTCCGGCTGGCGCAGGATTATTTGGCGGAAAACGCTGTGGATTCCTGCCTGCGGGATATACTCTTGACCAGCAAAGCCATTTTTGAAGCAGCCGGCAAGGGCGACGCAGCAGCCAAAGGGGTGTTGGAGCAGTTTTTTGCCCTCCTTGGCGAGCTGATTGCCAATGTTTGCATTGTGCTGAACCCCCAGCTGGTGGTCATCGGCGGCGGTGTCAGCAAGGCAGGCCAGCCGCTGCTGGATGGCATCCGGCCTTATTTTGACCGGTTTATGTACCACGCCGGCAAGGGTGTGGGATTTCAGCTGGCGGAGCTTGGCAACGATGCCGGCGCTTACGGCGCATTTAAGCTGCTGCTGGATAAAATAGATGCATAAAAGAACCCCCCGACCGATTGGCCGGGGGGTTTGACTGTATCAATTACAGCAGGGTGGAGAAGTGCTTGATGGTGCGGACCATCTGAGATACGTAGGAGTTCTCGTTGTCGTACCAGGAAACAACCTGAACCTGGGTCATGCCGCCGGGCAGCTTGTTGACCATGGTCTGGGTAGCATCGAACAGAGAACCGAAGGTCATACCAACGATGTCGGAGGATACGATCTCGTCCTCGGTGTAGCCGTAGGACTCGGTGGTAGCAGCCTTCATAGCAGCGTTGATCTCTTCCTTGGTAACTTCCTTAGCAACCACAGCGTTCAAAATGGTGGTAGAACCGGTGGGGGTGGGGATACGCTGTGCAGCGCCAATCAGCTTGCCGTTGAGCTCGGGGATAACCAGGCCGATAGCCTTGGCAGCGCCGGTGGAGTTGGGAACGATGTTGATAGCGCCAGCGCGGCTGCGGCGCAGGTCGCCCTTTCTCTGAGGACCGTCCAGGATCATCTGGTCGCCGGTGTAAGCGTGAATGGTGCACATAATGCCGGACTCGATGGGAGCCAGGTCGTTCAGAGCCTTAGCCATGGGAGCCAGGCAGTTGGTGGTGCAGGAAGCGGCGGAGATGATGTG
>JAZRBN010000002.1:0-1830 GCA_045635105.1 Faecousia sp.
GGGGCTTGGCTTTGTGGAAAATCCGGAAGGCTTCGGCAAGGCGCTGCTGGTGGCAACCAGCCTGATCTTCTTCCTGCCGCCGTTTTATCTGGCATACAGAGCAAAAAAAGAGAAAGACCGCAAAACCTTGACGGTGCTGCGGCTGGTTAGCGGAAGTGTTCTCGCCCTTTCCCTTGCGCTGCTGGTGCTGAATTTCCTGTCGGTGTATTTTGACGCCCGGACCGGTCTTGCGCTGTATGTGATGCTGGTGATGTTCTCCGCGCCTATGGTCTGCGCGCAGTACTGGGTGCTTGGACTTTTCCTGTGGGCGTGCGTGCTGATGCTCACGCTTCCGGAAAGGAGCCGCCCCTGTCAAAAGTAATCACTAAGTAGAACGTGCCTTGGCGCTGCGCCAAGGCATTTTCCAATGCCTGACGAATTTCCTTTTCCCTGCCGGCAAGATCGTGGGGAACAGCGATGTCGAAAATCAGATTGGTATGCTCCACACCGCTGACCATACGAAAATCGTGAAGACTCAGCCGGGAATCAAAGGCGGTCAATGTGGCAGACAAAAGCTGCCGCAGGCTGTCCAGCTCTGCGTCGCCCACCACCACCGGGTCATAGTGAATCACCAAATGCACACCCAACGAAAGTAAACAGCGCCGCTCCAAGTTGTCGATAATATCGTGGCACAGCAAGGGGTCTAAGCCTCTGTCCATCTCCACATGCAGGCTGCCGAAGCGCTGACCGGGACCGTAATCATGGACCATCAGATCGTGATACCCCAGCACCGTTTTCTCCTGATGCAAAAGCGCCACAATCTGCCTTTGCAGCTCGGGACTTGCGGATTCTCCCAACAGGGGACTGATCGTCTCCTTCGCCAGCATTGCGCCGCTGTACAGAATAAGCAGCGCCACCGCAAGACCCATATAACCATCAATATGCCAGCTGGTGAAATGCTCAATCAGCGCCGCAAAAAGTACTGCCGCGGTAGATATCACATCGTTGCGGCTGTCGGCGGCGGTGGCTAAAATGGCGGCGGAGTCAATGTGTTTCCCCAATTTGGTATTAAACAGAGCCAGCCAAACCTTCACCAAAACAGACGCCAAAAGCACAACCACCATCGGCGCGGACACTGCCACGGCGGTAGGATTAAAAATTTTCCCCACAGAGTTTTTTCCCAGCTCAAAGCCGATGACCACAATCATGGCTGCCACCGCAAGACCGGACAGATATTCAAACCGGGCGTGGCCATAGGGGTGGTCCTCATCGGCAGGCCGTTCTGCCAGCTTAAAGCCCACAAAGGTTACCAAAGCGCTGCTGGCATCAGACAGGTTATTCATAGCGTCTGCGGTGATGGAAACCGAGCCGGAAAGGGTGCCGATGGCCAATTTTGCCGCGAACAGAAGCACATTGCACACCACGCCCACAATGCCAGACAGCCGTCCGGCTGCTGCCCGTACCTCCGGGGCGGTGTTGGGACGGTTCTTAGGAATACCAACTTTTATAAGAAAATTTATCACGATTTTCCCTCCAAAATCAGAAAAGTTTCTACATTTTTAACAACTCTACTGCCAGTAGAGTTGCCCATTCTACCGCCGGGGGTGGTGTTTTTGTCCATTTCTAATCCCAGTGGCTTGGAAAACAGCGGGATTTCGGGTAAAGTAAGAACTGTGATTATTATAAAGTGGCAGGATTTTCCTGTCCAGCATTTTTTAAGGAGTTTTTTATGGCATACCGCATTGTTACCGATACCTGCTGCGACTTCCCGGAGCAGATGTATCAAGAGCTGAACCTGTCCGTTGTGCCGCTGACGGTGCATTTTAAGGGCGAAAGTGTCAGCAGCTATTC
>JAZRBN010000003.1:0-23869 GCA_045635105.1 Faecousia sp.
GGATAGTGGGTGCAACCCAGCACCAGCGCGTCCAGCTTGCCGGCATAGGGAGCAAGAATCTGACGCAAAAGCCTTTCCGTTTCCGGCGCGTCTGCCTTGCCGCTCTCAATCAGCTCCACCAGTCCCGGGGCGGGAATCCGCTCCACCTGCGCCTGGGGAAACCGTTCCAGCTGGTGGGCAAGCTTTTCCTCCCGCAGGGTAACCTGGGTGGCCATAATGCCGATGCGCCCCCGGGGAAACCGGTCCGCCGCCACTTTCAGCGCCGGCTCAATGCCCACAATGATGGTATCCGGATACTGCCGGCGCAAATCCGCAATGGCTGCCGCCGTGGCGGTATTGCAGGCCCCCACCAGCGCCTTGACGCCCCGGCCCAGCAGCAAGGCCGCCGCCTGCAAGGAAAGCTGCCGCACCTGCTGGGTGGTCTTTTCCCCATAAGGGGCGTTGGCAGAATCCCCGAAATACAGAAAATTCTCCCCCGGCATCAGCTTTCTCAGCTCCCGCAGAACGCTGATACCCCCCACACCGGAGTCAAACACGGCAATAGAATCCTCTCTGGCTGCCACGGTCTCACCTTCTTTGCTGGTTTTTTCCCTATTATAGCAAAGAAAACAGGCACTTTCAACAAAAAATCGCCACACAAAAAAATTGCGAAAAAATGTGTGGACTTTCTTTTTTTCATATGTTAAAATGTATTTGGTGGAAATTGGATTTTATCACGAAATCCCACATAAACACATAAATCTGCGGCATCGCCGCTACCAATTCAGGAGGAAACAAAAATGCAAATCAATCTGGAAAAGTATGGCATTACCGGTACTACCGAGATTGTCTACAATCCCTCTTACGAGCAGCTGTTTGAGGCTGAAATGGACCCCACCCTGGAAGGCTTTGACAAGGGTCAGCTCACCGAGCTGGGCGCTGTGAACGTGATGACCGGCATCTACACCGGCCGTTCCCCCAAAGACAAGTTCATTGTTATGGACGAGACCTCCAAGGACACCGTGTGGTGGACCTCCCCCGAATTCGCTAACGATAACAAGCCCGCCTCCCAGGAAGCCTGGAACGCCTGCAAGGAGCTGGCTTTGAAGCAGCTGTCCAACAAGAAGCTGTATGTTATGGACCTGTTCTGCGGCACCAACCCCGACTCCCGTATGGCAATCCGCTTCATCGTTGAGGTGGCATGGCAGGCACACTTTGTTAAGAATATGTTCATCACTCCCACCGAGGAGGAGCTGAAAAACTTCGAGCCCAACTTCGTTATCTACAACGCCTCCAAGGCTAAGGTAGAGAACTACAAGGAGCTGGGTCTGAACTCCGAAACTGCTGTTCTGTTCAACCTGACGAGCCGCGAGCAGGTGATCCTGAACACCTGGTACGGCGGCGAAATGAAGAAGGGTATGTTCTCTATGATGAACTACTACCTGCCGCTCAGTGGCATGGCTTCCATGCACTGCTCCGCCAACACCGACAAGAACGGCGAGAACACCGCTCTGTTCTTCGGTCTGTCCGGCACCGGCAAGACCACCCTGTCCACCGACCCCAAGCGCCTGCTCATGGGCGATGACGAGCACGGCTGGGACGACAACGGCGTGTTCAACTTCGAGGGCGGCTGCTATGCCAAGGTTATCAACCTGGATCCCGAGTCCGAGCCCGACATCTACAAGGCCATCAAGCGCAACGCTCTGTTGGAGAACGTTACCGTGGATGCCAACGGCAAGTGGGACTTCGCCGACGGCTCCGTTACCGAGAACACCCGCGTTTCCTACCCCATCAACCACATTGAAAACATCGTGCGTCCTGTTTCCGCAGGTCCCGATGCCAAGAATGTGATCTTCCTGTCTGCCGACGCATTCGGCGTTCTGCCTCCCGTGTCTATTCTGACTCCCGAGCAGACCCAGTACTACTTCCTGTCCGGCTTCACCTCCAAGCTGGCCGGCACCGAGCGGGGCATCACCGAGCCCACCCCCACCTTCTCCGCTTGCTTCGGCGCAGCCTTCCTGGAGCTGCACCCCACCAAGTACGGCGAAGAGCTGGTGAAGAAGATGGAAAAATCCGGCGCCAAGGCTTACCTGGTCAACACCGGCTGGAACGGCACCGGCAAGCGTATCTCCATTAAGGACACCCGCGGCATCATCGACGCTATCCTGGACGGCTCTATCTTGAAGGCCGAGACCAAGAAGATCCCCTACTTCGATTTCGAAGTTCCCACGGCTCTGCCCGGCGTGGACAGCGGCATTCTGGATCCTCGCGACACCTATGCTGACGCAAGCCAGTGGGAAGCCAAGGCCAAGGACCTGGCTGCCCGGTTCGAGAAGAACTTCGTTAAGTACACCGGCAACGATGCCGGTAAGGCTCTGGTGAAAGCCGGCCCCAAGGCTGAGTAATCATACCTGTATCCGCAGCCGGGGGAACTTCCCCCGGCTGCTTTCACAAAATCAATCCGTAGGGCGGGGGCTTGCTCCCGCCGCCCAAGACCTCCTTTCCGGAGGACAAAAAACGGCGGGAGCAACCCCCCGCCCTACGAACTATTATTATGGAGGAATTCTTAACTATGGCAAGAAAAGTTCAGTTTGTGGAAACTGTATTGCGGGATGCCAACCAGTCTTTGATTGCTACCCGTCTTCCCTTTGAAAAGTTTGAGCCTATGCTGGGTGTTATCGACAAGGCCGGCTACTACGCTGCCGAGTGCTGGGGCGGCGCTACCTTCGATGTCTGCCTGCGGTACTTGAACGAAGATCCCTGGGAGCGTCTGCGGAAGATCCGCAAGGCTATGCCCAACACCAAGCTGCAAATGCTGCTGCGTGGTCAGAATGTGCTGGGCTATTCCCACTACCCCGATGATTTCGTAAAGCTGTTTGTGAAGAAGGCTGTGGAAAACGGTATGGATGTAATCCGTATCTTCGACGCCCTGAACGATGTGAACAATATGAAGGTGGCTATGGAGACCACCGCCGCTTCCGGCGCTATCGCCTCCGGCGCAATTTCCTACACCACCTCTCCTGTCCACACCCACAAAAAGTATGTGGAGATGGTCAAGGAGCTGAAAGAAATGGGCGCCGCCACCATCTGCATTAAGGATATGGCTGGCATTATGGGTCCCCAGGAGGCTTACGATCTGGTAGCCGCCATCAAGGACGCCGTGGACCTGCCCATCGACCTGCACACCCACTCCACCACAGGCCTTGCCTTTATGACCTACTTGAAGGCTGTGGAAGCCGGCTGTGATATTATCGACACCGCCATTTCTCCCTTCTCCGGCGGTACCTCCCAGCCCGCTACCGAGACCCTGGCTTACGCCCTGCGTCAGCTGGGCTATGAGGTGGACCTGAACGACGAGTGCACCACCAAGATGAGCGACTACTTCAAGACTGTCCGGGACGAGTTCATTGCCGACGGCACCCTGATGCCCAAGGCGCTGGCCACCGACACCCAGTGTCTGACCTACCAGGTTCCCGGCGGTATGCTCAGCAACCTGATGAGCCAGCTGAAACAGATGAACGCCCTGGACCGCTTCGAGGAAGCCCTTGCCGAGACCCCCAAGGTCCGGGCAGACCTGGGTTATCCTCCTCTGGTTACCCCCACCTCTCAGATGGTTGGCGTGCAGGCTGTCCGGAATGTGCTGGACGGCGAGCGCTACAAGACCGTTTCCAAGGAAATCAAGGCTTACTGCCGTGGCGAATACGGCACCACTCCCGCCCCCATTGATGCCGACATCAAGGCAAAGATTCTGGGCGGCGAAAAGGAACTGAAAGGCCGCTATGCCGATACCCTGGCACCCGTTGTGGAGGACACCCGCAAGAAGCTGGGCGACCTGGCAAAGTGCGACGAGGACGTTTTGTCCTACATCGCATTCCCCAATCTGGCTGAGAAGTTCCTGGAAGAGCGGAAGGCCCAGGAAGAAAACGAAGTTACCTACTCCATCGTAGAGGCATAAGGAGGTAGGGTATGAATATGCTTACTTCCCTGACTGTGGGCGAAGCCGGTATTCTGGGCTCTTTGGGCTACGGCGTGGTATTTGCGGGACTGATTGCCCTGATGATTGTTGTTATCATCATCGGCAAGGTGTTCTACAAGAAGCCTGCCGCCAAGACCGAAGCCCCTGCCGAAAACGCCCCCGTTGCCGTTACCGTCGAGCCGGTGGCAGGTCCTGCCGCTCCCGGTACCGCCGGCAAGCTGAAAATCTACGACACGCCCCCCAAAACCGCCGCTATGCTTATGGCAATCGTTGCCGACAAAATGGGCAAGCCCCTGAACGAACTGCGGTTTATTTCCATTAAGGAGGTCAAGTAACTATGAAGTATAAAGTAACTCTCAACGGCCGCACCTACGAAATCGAGGTAGAGGCCGGCAAGGCAATGTGCCTGGCTGAATATGAAGCGCTGGCGCCCGCAGCTGCTCCCGCTGCCGCTCCCGTGGCTGCCCCTGTGGCTGCTCCCGCTGCCGCCTCCGCTGCTGCCCCGGCTATGACCGTTTCCGGCGGCGAATCCGTAAACGCCCCCATGCCCGGCACCATCTTGAAGGTGAATGTCTCTGCCGGTCAGTCCGTGAAGAAGGGCGATGTGCTGGTGGTGCTGGAAGCTATGAAGATGGAAAATGAAATTATGGCGCCCTGCGACGGCGTGGTTTCCGCTGTGCCTGTTTCTAAGGGCAGCTCCGTGAACACCGGCGACCTGCTGGTTGCCATCGGCGGCACTGTGGTTGCTGCTGCGCCCGTGGCTGCTCCCGCTCCCGTAGCTGCTCCCGCTCCCGTAGCCGCTCCTGCCCCTGTGGCTGCTCCCGCTGCGCCCGTGGTTACCGGCGCCGGTGAGGCTGTGAATGCTCCCATGCCCGGCACCATTTTGAAAGTGAATGTTACCGTGGGTCAGAGCGTAAACAGCGGCGATGTGCTGTGCGTGCTGGAAGCTATGAAGATGGAAAATGAGATTATGGCCCCCAAGGCCGGCACCATCACCCAGGTGCTTACCTCCAAGGGCTCCAATGTGGATACCGGCGCACCCCTGGTTGTCATCGGATAAGGAGACGCCATGTTAAACATCGGAGAGATATTACTGAACCTGTGGAACAAGTCCGGTTTTGCAGCCCTGTCTGCCGGTTTTTCCGCCGGCGGCTGGCAGAATCTGGTGATGATCGCCATTGCCTGCGTGCTGCTGTATTTGGGTATTGTGAAGCAGTTTGAGCCCCTTTTGATGGTGGGCATTGCCTTCGGCTGTCTGCTGACCAACCTGCCCCTGGGCGGTCTGTACCACCAGGAGCTGTGGGATGCCTTTATGAATCCCAGCAGCCCCACCTATCACAGCTACGGCGAAATTATGCGCAGCGGCGGACTGCTGGACATTTTCTACATAGGTGTGAAAACCAGTCTGTACCCCTGCTTGATCTTTATGGGCGTGGGCGCAATGACCGACTTTGGCCCCCTGCTTTCCAATCCCAAGAGCCTGCTGCTGGGCGCTGCTGCCCAGCTGGGCGTGTTCGCCGCCTTTATCGGCGCGGTCGCCCTGGGCTTTACCGGCGAGGAAGCTGCCTCCATCGGCATCATCGGCGGCGCAGACGGTCCTACCGCCATCTTCCTGACCACCAAGCTAGCCCCCCATCTGCTGGGCGGCATTGCTGTGGCAGCGTACTCCTATATGGCGCTGATTCCTATGATTCAGCCCCCCTTTATGCGTCTGCTCACCACTCCCCAGCAGCGGAAGATCAAGATGGTACAAACCCGTCCCGTAACCAAGGCGGAAAAGATCATCTTCCCCATCGTGGTTACCATTTTCGTGGCGCTGCTGATGCCCGATACCGCGCCGCTGATCGGCTGTCTGATGCTGGGCAACCTGTTTAAGGAGACCGGCGTTACCGACCGGCTGTCCGATACCGTGCAAAATGCCCTGATGAACATTGTTACCATTCTGCTGTCCACCTCCGTGGGCGCAACTATGGTCGGCGCCAACTTCCTCACCTGGCAAACCATAAAGATTGTGGGGCTGGGCGTGGCTGCCTTCATTCTGTCCACCTGCGGCGGTCTGCTGGGCGGCCAGATTATGTGCAAGCTCACCCGTGGCAAGGTCAACCCCCTCATCGGCTCTGCCGGCGTTTCCGCCGTGCCGATGGCTGCCCGTGTGTCCAACCTGGAAGGTCAGAAGGCCAACCCCTCCAACTTCCTGCTGATGCACGCTATGGGCCCCAATGTGGCAGGTGTTATCGGCTCTGCCATTGCCGCAGGCTTCCTGCTGAGCATTTTTGGTTAATAACAGCCAATCCCCTGTCGCAAGACAGGGGATTATGCACTTTTCAGAAAAAATGTGGCGGGAAGACTGCGCCGCAGGCTTCCTGCTAAGCATTTTTGGTTAATAACAGCCAATCCCCTGTCGCAAGACAGGGGATTATGCACTTTTCAGAAAAAATGTGGCGGGAAGACTGCTGGGCATTTTTGGTTAATAAAAAATCCCTCACCGACAGGTGAGGGATTTTTCTCGGGCGGTCAATGACCGCCCCTACATTCATTGTCCATTATCCATTGTCCATTGTCCATTTTATTGTGCCTATTGACAAATCTACCGAAAACAGGGTATAATAACCAGGATATGCAAAGGCTTTGAACAGAAGAGTAGGCGCGCGGAAGCGTTCAGAGAGCCCCGGCTTGGTGGAAAGGGGTACGGGAAAGTCGCCGAACATGGTCTGGGAGCCGGTGTGCCGATAGGTAGGCGCACCCGGGTACGCCCGTTATCGCGCGTTGAGGCAGGATTTTTCCTGCGAATCAAGGTGGTACCGCGACAAAGCTTTGTTCGCCCTTGCTCTGCAAGGGCGATTTTTATTTTGTTCCCCGTTTTCCTTTGTAGGGCGGGGCCTTGGTCCCGCCGCCAAAACAAACCCCCATTACGGCGGGAGTAAACCCCCGCCCTACATTTAATATATTTAGGAGGATTTTTATGTCTAAGGGAAATTTTTATATCACTACCCCCATCTACTATCCCTCTGCCAAGCTCCACATCGGCCACACCTACTGCACCGTGGCAACCGATGCCATGGCCCGGTTTAAGCGCCTGCAAGGCTACAATGTGTGCTTCCTCACCGGCACCGACGAGCACGGTCAGAAGATTGAGGACAAGGCAAAGGAAGCCGGCGTAACCCCCCAGGAATATGTGGATAACATTGTGCTGGGTCAGGGCGGTGTGCTGGATCTGTGGAAGCTGATGAACATCTCTAATGACCGGTTTATCCGCACCACCGACGACTACCATATGGCCGCCATTCAGCAGATTTTCAAGAAAATGTATGAGCGGGGGGATATTTACAAGGGTAAATACACCGGCAAGTACTGCAAGCCCTGCGAAAGCTTCTGGACGGAAAGCCAGCTGGTTGACGGCAAGTGTCCCGACTGCGGTCGGGAGGTGCAGGATGCCGAGGAGGAGGCTTACTTCTTCCGGCTGTCCAAGTATGCCGACCGGGTGCAGGATCTGCTGGAAAACACCGATTTTCTGGAGCCCCGCAGCCGCGTCCACGAGATGGTGAACAATTTCATTAAGCCGGGTCTGGAAGACCTGTGCGTGTCCCGCACCAGTTTCTCCTGGGGCGTACCGGTGGACTTTGATCCGGGTCATGTGGTGTATGTTTGGATCGACGCGCTGTTTAACTATATGACCGCCCTGGGCTTCTGCAACGATGCCAAGGAGGGACTGGACACCTTCTGGCCTGCGGATGTGCATTTTGTGGGCAAGGAAATCGTCCGTTTCCACGCCATTATCTGGCCGGCAATGCTGATGAGCCTGGATCTGCCCCTGCCCAAGAAGGTCTACGGCCACGGCTGGCTGCTGCTGGACGGCGGCAAGATGAGCAAATCCAAGGGCAATGTGGTAGACCCCTATATTCTGGCGGAGCGCTTCGGCGTGGATGCCCTGCGGTTCTTCCTGCTGCGCTCCTTCCCCTTCGGCGCAGACGGCAATTTCAGTAACGAGCTGCTGATTTCCACCATCAACACCGACCTTGCAAACGATTTGGGCAATCTGGTGTCCCGCACCGTGGCAATGGCGCAGAAGTACTTTGGCGAGCGCTTGCCGGAGCAGCAGCAGGTGGACATTGAAAAGGACAAGGAGCTGGTGGAAATGGTCTGCACGCTGCGGGAAAAATACACCGAGCAGATGGAAAAGTACGCCTTCCAAAACGCCCTGGCGGAGATTTTCAAGGTCATCTCCCGCGCCAATAAGTATATCGACGAGAATGCGCCCTGGGTGCTGGCAAAGGACGAGGCCAACCACCCCCGGCTGGCAAAGGTTCTGTATAACCTGCTGGAAACCGTGCGGATCTGCGCGGGACTGCTCTGCCCCTTTATGCCTGCCACCAGCGAAGAAATCGCCAATCGGCTGGGCGGCGCCAGAATGGACTGGGACAGCCTGGAAGATTACGGTGTGCTGCCTGTGCAGGTGGCAACGGTCAGCGGCCCTGCCCTGTTCCCCAGAATTGATATGGAGAAGGAGCTGGCGGCGCTGGAAGAGCTGAGTAAGCCGGAAAGCCCCATTCAGATTGAGCCCTACGCAGAAGAAACCGTGGATTTCGACACCTTCTGCAAGTCCGATTTCCGGGCAGTAAAGGTCAAGGACTGCCAAAGAGTGAAAAAGAGCGATAAGCTCCTGCAATTTACCCTGGACGACGGCACCGGCACCGACCGGCAGATCCTCTCCGGCATCGCCAAATTCTACGAGCCGGAGGCGCTGATCGGCAAGACCCTGGTTGCCATCACCAACCTGCCTCCCCGGAAAATGATGGGCAAGGAGTCCTGCGGTATGCTGATTTCCGCGGTGCATACGGAAAAAGGCGAGGAAAAGCTGCACCTGCTGATGGTCAGCGACGAAATCCCCGCCGGCGCAAAGCTGTGCTAATTGCAATGTGTCCAAAAGGACACATCGATATAAATCCCTTACGGGATTTTCGATATTTCCCTATGGGAATCGATATGTGCTGACGCACTCGATATGTCCTGCGGGACGAGGTGGATTTATATCATATCGAATCGCAACGCGATATATCGATTTTGCGCAGCAAAAATATCGAGCGAAGCATATCGACAAAAAAGAGCTTGCCCAAAGGCAAGCTCTTTTTGAATGCAAAATGCAGAATGTAAAATGCAAAACGAATGTGTCGGCTACGCCGACAAAAAAATAAATCGCCTTCGGCGACACCATCATTCTTCATTATGCATTCAGCATTCTGCATTAAACAGAAATAACCCCCGACTTTTCATCTAACCACGATGTCAAGTCAGGGGTTATTCCGCTAAATCCTTGGGTTCAATCATTGGTTAACCTCGCTTTCTACGGTTTGGATGTCTCTTTCTTGTTTGTCTTTTGCTTCCGTGGGCAATTTTTATGAATTTCGGACATTTTCTTACTTCTTTTTATATGAAACGGAAGAGAAGAAAGCTGACATCCTTGGTCGGTTTTCGCATATGCTTTTTGGTTTCCCGTTTTCACCTTTGTGTCGCAGCATATGCTTTCTTAGGGGAGATTTACCTGTACATTGGTATCACCTCTTTGTGTCTATAATATAGCACAGGTTTTTCCCCTTTGCAAGACGGACTATTCCATAAAAAATAAGGGTTGTTTTTGTGAAATTCGCAGAAAATAATGTTAAATATAACATTCCCTTGACATTCTTCACAAAATTTGATACGCTGAATGTGTTGGGCGACCCGGTGGGTCGCCCAAAAAGCCTCCCTTGTGCAAAGGGAGGCTTTTTCGTTGTTATTTCAGCCGTTTTTCCAGGGTGGAGGTGTTCAAGGCGGTCAGATACACCCGCTGGAAGCCGTATTCCGCCGTTACCACATAGGCCTTCGGCAGATCGTCGCAGGGGATGACCCCGCCCTCCTGCTCCGCCCGGGCCAAAAATTCCCGGGTGCGCTTGGAGGTGGAGGTGTTGTCCATATCAAAAATGCCGATAATGGACTTTTCCCGCACCGCCATATCGTTACCGATGGACAAATACATAAAAACCTCCGGGTTTTAGAATGCAAAATGCAGAATGCATAATGCATAATTATTTTTTTGCCGCTTTACAAATGGCAATCAAGAGGCTTATCAGCTCTTCATTTTCATCGCGCATACTTTTATACGCATTTTCCGTTATATACTCTGTTGCGCTTAATAAACGAAGCCAATACTCTGTTTCGTAGGCTTCTTTCAACGCAATACTCATTTTAGATATAAAATCCGGCTTGCTTTGCGCCCGTTGTGCTTCTGTAGCATTTGCGCCAATGCTTGTACCACAACGAAGGAGTTGTTTCGATAACACATATTCCTTCTTTTGCTCTGTCAAATACTTATACAAGTTCACAATGCGTACCGCAAACGAAAAGCTTTTATCTAATACCGCATTCTCTTTCATATTTCATCCTCATTATGCATTATGCATTAAGCATTCTGCATTTTGGCAGCAGCCACTGCCAGCTGGTCGCAGCGGTTATTCTTAGGATTGTCCGCGTGGCCCTTGACCCAATGATAATGCAGGGTATGAATGTGGGTCAGTTCCAGCAGCCGCTCCCACAGGTCGGGATTCAGCGCCGGCTTTTTGTCGGCTTTTTTCCAGCCGTTTTTCTTCCAGCTCTCTGCCCAGCCCTTGGAAAGGCCGTCAATCACATACTTACTGTCAGAGTACAGCTCCACGATGCAGGGCTCTTTTAAGGCAGACAATCCCGCTATCACCGCGGTCAGCTCCATGCGGTTATTGGTGGTGGAGCTCTCCCCGCCGGAGAGCTCCTTTTCGTTGCCGTTAAATTCCAGAATCGCGCCCCAGCCCCCGGGACCGGGATTGCCGGAGCAGGCGCCGTCGGTGTACAGGGTTACGGTCTTCATTACGCCTCTTCCTCTGCTTCCACCCGCTGGATTGCCACCAGCTGGTTGCCTTCCTCAATCCGCATAATGATAACGCCCTGCACATCCCGCTTATACACATTGATACCCGCGGCCTTCACGCGAATAATCACGCCGCCGTTTTCAATGAGCATCACATCGTCCGTCTCAGCCACGGTGCAGCAGCCGGCAACAAAGCCGGTCTTGGGCGTAATATTGTAGTTTTTCAGACCCTTGCCGCCCCGGCTCTGAGGACACTTCTCCCCATCAGCGCCGGTACGCAGGTACTCGTGCAGCTCGGTGCGCTTGCCGAAGCCGTTTTCCGTAACGGTGAGCAGGGTCTTGCCCTCCTCCACCTTCTCCGCGCCGATGACATAATCCTCACCGGTGAGCAAAATGCCCCGCACGCCCACAGCATCCCGACCCATAGGCCGCACATCGTTCTCATTGAAGCAGATTGCCATACCCTCCCGGGTTGCCAAAATGATGTTGTCGTTGCCGTTGGTGCGAATCACATTGATCAGCTGGTCGCCCTCGTCCAGGGTAATGGCGCGGATACCGGTCTTGCGGCGGGTATTCAGCGCGATAAAGGGAATCCGCTTCACCGTACCCTTCTGGGTAACCATCATCAGGTACTCATTTTCGTCAAATTCCCGGGTGATCACCGTGGCGGTAACGCTCTCACCCTGCTCCAAGGGCAGAATGTTCACCATAGCAGTACCCCGGGCAGTCCGACCGGCTTCCGGAATCTGATAACCCTTCCGGTGGTGGACACGGCCCTTGTCGGTGAAGAACAGCAGATGATCGTGGGTAGATGCCACATACAGGCTCTTCACATAGTCCTCGTCCTTCAAGTTCTGGGCGTTCACACCCCGGCCGCCCCGGCTCTGGGTGCGGTAAATATCCACGGGCATACGCTTGACATAGCCGGCGTTGGAGATGGTAAAGGCGCAGGTCTCCTCCTCGATCAGATCCTCAATGTCGATTTCGTCCTCGATGTCCTGAATTTCCGTCTTGCGCTCGTCGCCGAACTTGTCCCGAATGGCAATCAGCTCTTCCCGCAGAACGCCCTGCAATTTGTCCTTGTTGGCAAGCAAATCCAGGTAATAGGCGATTTTTTCCTGCAATTCGTCGAATTCGCGCTGTAATTTCTCTCTGTCCAGCCCCTGCAAGGCTTTCAGCCGCATATCCAGAATTGCCTGTGCCTGCACATCGTCCAGGCCAAAACGCGCACACAGTCGCTCCTTGGCGTCGTCGTAGGCAGAGCGGATAATGCGGATCACCTCGTCGATGTTGTCCTGGGCAATGAGCAGACCCTCCAACAGGTGGGCTCTCTCCCGGGCTTTCCGCAGGTCAAACTCCGTCCGGCGGGTCAGCACTTCCATCTGGAAAGTGAGATACTCGTCGATAATCTGCCGCAGCGACAGGATTCTCGGCTGCTTCTGGTCATCCACCAGCGCCAGCATAATAATGCCAAAGCTAGACTGCAACGCGGTCTGCTTAAACAGGGTGTTCAGCACCACCTGGGGATTGGCGTCCCGCTTCAATTCAATGACGATGCGCATACCGTTGCGGTCGGTCTCGTCCCGCAGGTCGGAGATGCCCTCCAACCGCTTGTCCTTGACCTGGTCGGCAATGTTCTTAATCAGCTGGCGCTTGTTCACCTGATAGGGAAGCTCCGTAACGATAATCCGGGTGCGGTCATTGGCAAATTCTTCAAATTCCGTCCTTGCCCGCACCACAACCTTGCCTCTGCCGGTGGCGTAGGCGGCGCGGATACCGCTGCGGCCCATAATGATACCGCCGGTGGGGAAGTCGGGGCCGGTGATGTGCTCCATCAGGTCAATGGCGGAGATTTCCTCGTCATCCAGCACAGCCACGCAGGCGTTAATCACCTCGGTGAGATTGTGGGGGGGAATGTTGGTAGCCATACCCACAGCGATACCCGACGAGCCGTTTACCAGCAGGTTGGGGAATCGGCTGGGCAGAACTCTGGGCTCTTTCCGGCTTTCGTCAAAGTTGGGGTCCCAGTTGACGGTGTCCTTGTCGATATCCCGCAGCATCTCGTTGGAGAGCTTGCTCATTCTCGCCTCGGTATAACGGTAAGCGGCAGGGGGGTCGCCGTCCACAGAGCCGAAGTTGCCGTGGCCGTCCACCAGCATATAGCGCATGGAGAAATTCTGGGCAAGACGCACCATGGCGTCGTACACAGAGCTGTCGCCGTGGGGGTGGTACTTACCCAGCACATCACCCACGCAGGTGGCAGACTTCTTAAAGGGCTTGTCGGAGGTCAGACCCGACTCGTACATGGTATACAGAATACGCCGGTGAACGGGTTTCAATCCGTCCCGCACGTCCGGCAGCGCCCGGCCCACGATGACCGACATGGCGTATTCAATATAGGATTTTTCCATTTCTTCAACCAGATTGGATTCTGTTATGCTCTGTTCCGGAAACAGAATATCCTCCGGCTTGTAATCACGGTTATGCTTTGCCAAAAAAACACCTCCATAAATACCTTCCCCCGGGGGGAAGGTGGCAGCCCAAAGGGCTGACGGATGAGGAACGGCGAGATCTTCCGATCAGCACATTTCCTTTACCTTTTTGTCTATTTCTTCACATACGGCACAGAAATTCTTCAATACATCCAAATTTGTGAACCGCAAAACCTTCAATCCCTGTGCTTCAAGATACTTTGTTCTTATAAAATCTTTTTGCAGCTGCCCCGGTTCATAATGACCGGAGCCATCTAATTCAATTACCAACCCGGCTTTATGACAGAAGAAATCCACAATATATTCTCCAATCACATATTGCCGGCGGAATTGCACCGGATATTTTCTAAGGAAACGGTACCAAAGCAAATTTTCTTCTTTTGTCTGGTTTTTCCGTAGCTTTTGGGATAAAGGCGTAAGCTTTTGATTTCTTTCCATACCTTTCCCTCTTTCTACACTTCGCCGTTCCTCATCCGCCCCCTTTGGGGGCACCTTCCCCCCGGGGGAAGGTTTTTAAATATCAATATTGATCGCGTACTTTGCGTTGCGCTCGATCCATTCCTTCCGGGGCTCTACCTGCTCGCCCATAAGCACAGTGAAAATCTCATCTGCGCGACGGGCATCTTCCAGGGTAATCCGCCGCAGGGTGCGGCTTACGGGGTCCATGGTGGTCTCCCACAGCTCGTGGGGGTCCATCTCACCCAGGCCCTTGAACCGGGAGATCTCCACCTTTGCGCCGCCTTCGCCCCGCAATTCTGCGGAAACAGCATCCCGCTGCTCGTCAGAATAGGCAACCCGCTCGGTTTTACCCTTTTTCAGCTTGTAAAGGGGCGGCACAGCGGAGTACACATAGCCGTGCTCAATCAGCGGCCGCATATACCGGAAGAAGAAGGTCAAAAGCAAGGTACGGATATGGGCGCCGTCCACGTCCGCATCGGACATAATGATGATCTTGTGGTAACGGAGCTTTTCAATATCGAAATCCTCGCCGATACCGCCGCCCAGGGCGATAATCAGAGGGGACAGCTTGTCGTTGCCGTAAATCTTGTCGGCTCTTGCCTTTTCCACATTCAGCATCTTACCCCACATAGCCAGAATCGCCTGGAAGCGGGAGTCTCTGCCCTGAATGGCAGAGCCGGCAGCGGAGTCGCCCTCGACGATGTACAATTCGCACAGAGTGGGGTCTTTCTCGTTGCAGTCTTGGAGCTTATCGGGCATACCGCCGGATTCCAGGCCGGTCTTGCGGCGGGCATTTTCTCTTGCTTTCCGGGCGGCCTCTCTTGCCCGGTTTGCCATCATCGCCTTTTCCAGGATAATCTTGGCGGTGGCAGGATGCTCCTCAAAGTAGGTTGCCAGCTGGTCGCCCACAATCTGCTCCACCAGGGTGCGGATATAGGCGTTGCCCAGCTTTGCCTTGGTCTGACCCTCAAACTGGGCATCGGTGAGTTTGACGGAAATAATGGCGGTAATGCCCTCCCGGCAGTCCTCACCGCTGACCTTGTCATCGCCCTTGATGATGCCGGCCTTCATACCGTAGGCATTCAAAACACGGGTCAGCGCGGTCTTAAAGCCGGTCTCGTGCATACCGCCCTCGGGGGTGCGCACATCGTTAGCAAAGGACTGCATAGACTCGCTGAATCCGTCGTTGTACTGCACGGCGATTTCCGCCGACGCATCGTCTTTGTTGCCGGACATATAAATCACATCGTTGTGAATCACGGTTTTTTTCTGATTGGTCCAGGTAACAAATTCCCGGATACCGCCCTCGTAGCACATCTGCTCAGACACCGGCTCGTCGCCCCGGTTGTCGGTGATGGTAATGGACAGACCTGCGTTGAGGAATGCCTCCTCCCGCATACGCTCGTGGAGGATTTCGTAGGAATATTCTGTCTCGTCGAACATCTCCGGGTCCGGCTGGAAGGTAACCTCCGTGCCGGTTTTGTCGGTGGTGCCGACAATCTTCATCTGCTGGGTGATATGACCCCGGGAGAACTTCATTTCGTAAATATTGCCGTTCTTATGGACCCGGGCGGTCAGACTCTCAGACAGGGCATTTACCACAGACGCGCCCACGCCGTGCAGACCGCCGGAGACCTTATAACCGCCGCCGCCGAACTTACCGCCTGCGTGCAGCACAGTAAATACCACTTCCAGCGCCGGCTTGCCGGTCTGTGCCTGGATGTCCACGGGGATACCCCGGCCGTCATCGGTAACGGTGATGGAGTTACCGGGATTTATGGTAACAGTAATATGGCTGCAATAGCCTGCCAGCGCCTCGTCGATGGAGTTGTCCACAATTTCATACACCAAATGGTGCAGACCGCTGCTGGAAGTAGAACCGATATACATACCGGGACGCTTCCGCACCGCTTCCAGACCCTCTAAGACCTGTATTTGCTCCGCGCCGTATTCCTGTGTTACTTTCGTTTCCTCAGACATAAACATTCTCCTGACTTCATAATTAACAATGGATAATGGACAATTATTTTATCTGTCCGTTTCTTATTTCAATTGTTTTTCCTAGTGTTGTAAACCGTTCCGGCTCGCAGCAGGTGATAAAAACCTGTCCCTCGTTGATTTGGTTCAGCACAAAATCCTGCCGCCCCGGATCTAATTCTGACAGTACATCGTCCAATAGCAGCACCGGCGTTTCACCGGATTCCTTTTCCATCAGCTTCCGCTGGGCAAGCTTAATGCTGATGGCTGCCGTTCTGGTCTGACCCTGTGAGCCATAGGTTTTCACGGAAAGACCGGATAGCTTCACATCAAAATCGTCCTTGTGAGGCCCTGTCAAACACTGACAGCTGTCCAGCTCCGCCCGATAGTGGCTCTCCAAATGCTCCCGCAGCTTCCCTTCCAGTTCTCCGACCGGCGCAAAGGGATTTTCAATATTGGACACTGTACGGTAGGTAAGAGAAAATGCCTCCTTACCCCCGGAAAACAGACCGTGATAAACAGAAGCCTCCCGGCCCAAGCCTTCCAAAAACCTTGCCCGGTAGGAAATCAGCAGCGCCCCCACCTGGCACAGCCGGGCGTTATACTCCGGCAGAATGTCCAATAGGGCGGGATTTTCGTGCCGGTCTTTGAGAATCCTGTTTTTCTGCTCTAAAATCCGGTTGTATTCCGTCAGCGCCGCCTCGTAATTGGGCCGCAGCTGGCAGATGGCGTTGTCCGCCAAATGCCGCCGGCTGGACGCGCCGGCTTTTAGCACCGACAAATCCTCCGGACAGAACAAAACCGTCTGCAAAACCCCGGCAATATCACCGGCAGTCCTTTTCTTTATTCCGTTGCGGTATACCTGCCGGGGCTTGCCGTTGGCAAACAGCACCCAACGCAGGGATTGCTGTCTCTCCTGGGAAGTAACCGCGCCTTCAATCTGGGCAAAATCCGCTCCCAAAGATACCAATTCCGCATTTTTCTGCGCCCGAAAGCTTCTTCCCGAGCCCAGGTATGCCACCGCTTCCAAAAGGTTGGTCTTTCCCTGGGCATTTTCTCCCACTAAAAGATTCACCCCCGGGGCAAATTCCATTTCCAAGGCCTCATAATTGCGGAAATGCTCCAAACAAATCTTATTTAGCTTCATCTGCGCACATGAAATAATTGCCGCCCATAAAGGAGAAGCTGTCTCCGGGATAGAGCTTTTTGCCCCGCATGGTGCAAACCTCTCCGTTGACCTTCACCTGTCCGTCCAAAATCAGCTGCTTGGCTTCACCGCCGGAATACACAATGTTGGCATACTTCATTGCGTCCTGCAATTTGATAAATTCCGTATGGATCACCACAGGCACAGCATTATTCTGCTTTTTTGTAACAGTAACTTTCATAAAACACCTTTTGTAGGGCGGAGGTTTACTCCCGCCGAAATACTTTTCCAATCCGGCGGGACCAAGGCCCCGCCCTACGATTTTTAATTTTTGATTCTTACCGGCAGTACCATATAAGCAAAGTCCTGCTTGTCATCCACCGGGGTCAGCACAATGGGACTTAAACTGTTGGTCAGCTCCAGGCAAACCTCCTCACCGGGCACTGCCCGCAGAGCATCTGCCAAATACCGCACATTAAAGCCGATTTCCAGCTCCTTGCCGTCGCCTGCCAATGTGCAGCGGTCCTCGGCAGCGCCGATGGTGGTGTTGGTCCGCAGCAGCAGCTCCTGATTGGAAAATACGCACCGCACAGGGCTTTTGTATTTTTCAGAAACAATCAGACCCACACGCTCAATAGAAGATGCCAAATCGCACACGTGGGCAACCAACTTTACCGGACAGTTGGTGGGAACAACCTTCCGCCAATCCAAAAATTCGCCCTCTAACAGCCGGCAAATCAGCGTTGCCTCTCCAATTTGGAACAGAATGTGCTTGCTGCCTAAGGTAAATGCCACATCCTCGTCGCTGTCCTGCAAAATCTTTTCCACTTCTTTTAATCCCTGGGCAGGCACCACAAAGGAAAGCTCCCTGCCGATGCCGTCGGGGCAATGATAGGTGCGTCGCGCCAGCCGGAAGCCGTCCACCGCAATGGCAGAAACCGCGTCCTCAGCCACCTCAAATTTCACACCGGTGTGAATCGGCCGGCCCTGGTTTTCAGAAACGGCAAAAATCGTGCCGTTGATTAAGTTTTTCATAGCGCTCTGGGGAATCACAATGCTCTTACCGCTGCCCACATCAGGAAGTTCCGGATAATCCTCGGCAGATTCCGCGGAAATGGTAAAGGAGGCGTAGCCTGCCCGAATGGAAACCTTATAATTGTCATCCACCACAACCGTAACCAGTCCCTCGGGAAGTCTGCGGATAATATCCCCGAACAGTCTTGCCGGCAGCACACATTCACCGGCATCGCTTACTTCCGCATCTATTTTGTAAATAATGGCAGTTTCCATATTGTAGCCGGTGAGGGTCAGACCCTCTCCTGCCCGGCAGAGAATGCCCTCGATGGCAGACAGAGCGCTTTTTTGCGCCACAGTCCGGCCGGTAATATTCAGGCCCATTACCAGCATACTTTTTTCACAGGTAAAA
Organism: Faecousia sp.; assembly: GCA_045635105.1. GTDB lineage: Bacteria > Bacillota > Clostridia > Oscillospirales > Oscillospiraceae > Faecousia. The sequence goes on from JAZRBN010000003.1 coordinate 18,334, forward strand.
CGCATAGTAAAAACCTTCTTTCTGAAAAATAATAAGAATATATAAAAAAATAGATATTTTAGGTAGCAGTAATGTTAGTAGGTCTGTTCATATGTGGAAAAGTTTGTTTTCTCTTGCAATTCCAACAGCTTTTTTTCCACAGCTTGCCGAAAAAACAGACACAGCTTCTTCACAGGAAATTCTTTTCCAAAAATAAGCAGATTTTTTCCACAAAAATCTTTTCCACAATCCACAGCCCCTGTGGACAATTTACAGGCTGGAATTGATGTTTGCCGTAATATCCCGCAGATGATTCTGCAAGGTGGTGTCGCCGCCGTTGAGCTTGCCTTCAATCTGGGTGATGGAATTGAGGATGGTAGTGTGGTCTCTGCCGCCAAATTCCTTGCCGATATCCGGAGTGGACAGGTTGGTCAGCTTACGCACCAGATAAATGGCCATATGCCGGGCTTCTGCGATATTCTTGGTGCGCTGAGAGCCGCGAATCACCGTCTCGTCAATGTTGTAGAATTTGCTGACCTGCCCGATGATCAGATTGGGGGTGGGCAGGGCGTTGTTCTCATTTTTGAACATATCCCGGATCACCGTGGAGATGTTCTCCAAAATCAGAGGCATACCGTCCAAATCGTGATAAGCCTTAATTTTCTTCACTGTGCCCTCAATCTGCCGGACATTGTTGGTAACATTGACCGCAATGAAGTTGCAAACCTCGTCGGACAGCTCCAAACCCAAAGACATTGCCTTGGTTTTGATGATTGCCATACGGGTCTCATAATCCGGCGGGTTGATGTCAATAATCAGACCCCATTCAAACCGGGTGCGCAGCCGCTCCTCCAAGGTGGGCATATCGCTGGGCTTCCGGTCGGAGGTCATAACGATCTGCTTGTGTTCTTCAAAGAGCTTATTGAAGGTATGGAAAAATTCCTCCTGGGTAAATTCCTTACCGGCAATGAACTGAATATCGTCAATCAGGAAAAGATCCGCTTCCCGGTACTTGTTGCGGAATTGGATATTGTTGCCGCTTTTAATGGCCTCCACCAGCTCGTTGGTAAACTGATCGCCCTTGATATAGACGATGTTTGCCCCGGTATCGGTTTTGCGGATGCTGTTGGCAATGGCGTACAGCAGGTGGGTTTTGCCCACACCGGGAGGGCCGTAGATAAACAGGGGGTTGTACGCCTGACCCGGGGTCTGCGAAACCGCGATGGAAGCGCTGTGTGCCATGCGGTTGGCTTGACCTACGATAAAATTATCAAAGGTAAACTGGGGATTAAAGTCCATAGAGGCGGATTTGTTCCCGCTGGTTTTGTAAGCTTTGTATTCTTCCTCGTCAAAGACTTTCAGCTTGGCGTCGGAATTAAACAGCTCTTTCAGCGCCTCCTGCACCAAATCCGTACACCGGCGGATAATAATATCTCTGCGGAAGCTGTCGGGACAGTACAAAATCAGAAATTCATCGCTAAGCTCCACCACCTCCGCATCGTCAAACCAGGCGGAAACCATAGTGGCGGTGAGCTGCTGTTCCAGATAGGACAAAACCTTCGCCCAAACATAGGCCGATGAAAACATAAAATTCTCCTTTCTTTCTTAGAAAAAACCGACATTTTGTCGGAAAAAACAGGCATAATTTATCGCCTACTATTTTACCATAAACCTGTGGAAAAAACAAGGATTTTTTCCACAGATACAATATAAATAAGAATATAAATTTTGCCCCCTTTGTAGCGGTATTATTTTAGCATAAACCGGGGAAAAAATCTTCCCGACATTTTCCCAACCTTTTGAAGCCGTGAACATTTCATAAATTCTCGCGGTCTTCCCTTGCAAAAGGGCAAAAAAAACTCTATAATAAAACCAAGAAACCAGCAAAGGTGGATGTTATGAACGGTTTTTCCCGCTTTCTCCGAAATGCTTGCGCCGGACTGAAAAGTAAACTCCGGTATTTTATGATGGGCCGCTACGGCACGGACAAGCTGAATATGGCAATTTTGTCTGCCGGTGTGGCGCTGTGCGTTGCGGTGATGTTTATCCGGTGGCCTCTTTTGGATCTGGCGCTGACGGCTCTGTCCTACGGGCTGATGTTTTGGGCGCTTTTCCGTATGCTCTCCCGGAACACCTACAAGCGCTACCAGGAAAACCGCAAATATCTGCGCCTTTTGGAGCGGATCAAGGACAGAGAGCACCGGTATTTTGACTGTCCCCGCTGCCGGCAGACCGTCCGCGTTCCCCGGGGCAAGGGAAAAATTTCCATCACCTGCCCCAAATGTAAGGAAACATTCATTAAGAACACATAAAAAGCCTCCCTTGCGGAAAGGGAGGTGGGTCGCCGCAAGGCGGCACGGAGGGATTGACACAAAAAAGGGAGGTACCGTATGAAACACAAAATCTTTCAATATGACAAAAACCTGATTCCCTTTGCAGCGGATTTTGATTTGCGGCAGACCCGTTATGCGGAAAAAATGGCGCAGCTGGGCAATCTTTCCGACTTTGCCAACGGCCACGAGTACTTCGGCTTTCATAAAACGCCGGACGGCTGGTACTACCGGGAGTGGGCGCCGGGAGCAGACGAACTGTATTTGACCGGCGACTTCTGCGGCTGGGACCGCCACGCCCACAAAGCAAACCGGCTGGAAAACGGCGTTTTTGAGCTGTTTTTGCCGGGAAAAGATACCCTAAAAGACGGCGATACGGTGATGTCCGTGGTGGCGCGGGGCGGACAGGAGCTGGAACGGATCCCCCTGTACGCCAACCGGGTGGTGCAAAATCCGGTGGATCACTCCTGGAACGCAGTGATTTACGATCCGGAAGCCCCCTTCCCCTGGACGGACGGGAATTTCAAGCCCAAGAAAAAGCTGTTCATCTACGAGTGCCACATCGGTATGGCCCAGGAAGAGGGCAAAGTGGGCACTTATGAAGAATTCCGGGTGCATATCCTGCCCCGCATTCAAAAACTGGGCTACAATACCATTCAGATTATGGCGATTATGGAGCATCCCTACTATGCTTCTTTCGGCTATCAGGTAACCAATTTCTTTGCCGCCTCCTCCCGGTTCGGCAGACCCGAGGACTTAAAAAAACTCATTGATACCGCCCACAAAATGGGCATCGCGGTGCTTTTGGATGTGGTTCATTCCCACGCGTGCCTCAACACCCGGGAGGGCATCAACGAATTTGACGGCACAGCGTATCAATTCTTCCACGAGGGCGCCAGGGGCGACCACCCCCAGTGGAATACCAAGTGCTTCAACTACGATAAAAATGAGGTTATCCACTTCCTTTTGTCCAATTTGAAATACTGGCTGACGGAGTACCATTTTGACGGCTTCCGGTTCGACGGCGTTACCTCTATGCTCTATCACGACCACGGCCTGGGCACAGCCTTTACCGATTACGGCAAGTATTTCTCTATGAACACTGATGTGGAGGCGGTAACCTACTTGCAGCTGGCTACCACCTTGGTGCGGCAGGTAAATCCCAACGCCATTTTGATTGCCGAGGATATGTCTGCCCTGCCGGGTCTGTGTATTCCCATCAAAGACGGGGGCGTGGGCTTTGATTACCGGCTGGCTATGGGCGTGCCGGATATGTGGATCCGCCTGCTGAAAGAGACCCCGGACGAATACTGGGATTTGAATAAAATCTATTACGAGCTGGCCATCCGCCGCCCCCACGAAAAGGTCATCGGCTACTGCGAGTCCCACGACCAGGCGCTGGTGGGGGACAAGACCATTATGTTCCGCCTGTGCGACCAGGAGATGTACTGGGGTATGGACAAGGGCAGCCGGAACGGAATCATCGACCGGGGTATGGCGCTGCATAAGATGATTCGCCTGATTACTATGACCCTGGGCGGCGAGGGGTATCTCACCTTTATGGGCAACGAATTCGGCCATCCGGAGTGGATCGATTTCCCCCGGGAGGGCAACGGTTGGAGCTATCACTACTGCCGGCGGCAGTGGAGCTTAACGGATAATCCCAATTTGCGCTACCACTGGCTGAACGATTTTGAAATCGCCGCGGTAAAGTTATGTAAACAGTTCCGAACCCCCGGCGGCAGGGACAAACAGCTGCTGCTTCACAATGACGATAAGGTGCTGTTTTATCAGAAGGGCGCAGGCTATTTCGCCTTTAACTTCCACCCGGTCAATTCCTATACCGGCTACTTCCTGCCAACACCGGAGGCGGGAGAATATGAGGTTGTTATGTCAACTGACGATTTCTGCTTCGGCGGCTTCGGCAGAGTCTACCACCAGCGCTACGAAACCACGGAGGTGAACGGAAAACCCGGAATCCTTCTGTACCTGCCCAGCCGCACCGCTTTCGCTTTGCGAAAAGTGGACAATGAATAATGGACAGTGGACAATGGACAATGAATAATGGATAATGAACAATAAACAATGTAGGGGCGGTCAATGACCGCCCGCAAAAAACCGGGGCGACCACTGGCCGCCCCGGTTTTGTCATTGTCTATTTCCCTGTCATCCTGCGCGGAACAATGTAGGGGCGAGCATCGCTCGTCCGCAAAAAAACGGAAGGAAATGGAGACGAAGAAGCCAGGCAACACCGTTAATGTGTAGCTTCTTCGACTCGCTGCGTTCTGCAACACCCCAGAATGATAAACAGTCGGTCATTGACCATTGTCCATTGTCCATTGTCCATTTATCTATGCTCGCCCAGGAAGAACAGCGCCAATGTGCCGGGACCGGAGTGAGAGCCGATCACCGCGCCCACATAGTAGGTCAGCACCTTTTTTACGCCGTACTTTTCCCTCACCAGCTGTTCCAGGTAAGCCGCGTCCTGGTGGCAGTCGCCGTGGCAGATGAACACCGTATCGTTCTCACCGGGCAGACCCAATTCGCCCATCTTTTGGGCAATGGCGGCGATGGATGCCTTTCTGCCCCGCGCCTTGGACATATTGATTAAGTGTCCCGCATCGTCCATATGCAGCACCGGCTTGATTTGCAGCATCGTGCCCACCACCGCCGTGGCGGCGCTGATTCTGCCGCCCCGTTTCAGGTACATCAAATCGTCCACAGTGAACCAGTGGCACAGATTATTCTTCCGGTTTTCGCACCAGGAAGCCAAATCATCCAGGGAAAAGCCTGCGTCCCGTTTCTGACAGGCGTAGTAAACCAGCAGACCCTGTCCCAGGGATGCGCAGCGGGTGTCCACCACCCGGATTTTCCGCTCCGGATAGCGCTCTGCCAGCTCCTGGGCGGCAATGACCGCCGACTGGTAGGTAGCTGACAGGCCCGAGGAGAACGCCAGCACAAGGGCGTCCTCGCCCCCTTGCAGCACCGGCTCGATTACATCGGTCCAGTCCTGGGGGTTGGCGGCGGAGGTGGTTGCCTTTTCGCCGGCGCGCAGGGCGTCAAACATATTTTTCAGCCATTTTTCCGAATAGCTGCTGACACTTTCGCCCTTAAAATGCACCGTCAGCGGCACAACGGACAGGTTCAGCTCTTGATACATCTGCTCCGGGAAGTCGCAGCAGGTATCGGTAACAATGCGGTATGCCATAAAAAACTCCTTAAAAAAT
>JAZRBN010000004.1:0-4604 GCA_045635105.1 Faecousia sp.
CATCCATTCGGGAGCGCAGCCAACCACGGGAACCTGGGAGATGTTAATGCCCCAGTCCTTGGCGATGTCGGAGGCCAGGACCATCATACGGGAGATATCCACGCAGGAGCCCATATGCAGAACGGGAGGAATGCCGGTCAGCTCACAAACACGCTTCAAGCCTGCGCCGCAGTACTCTCTTGCCTGGACAGGATCCATCAGACCTGCCTTGGCAGCAGCCTGTGCGGAACAGCCGGTGGTGATGACGATGATGTCGTTTTCCAGCATCTTCTTCATCAGACCGATGTGAGCGGTGTCGGGACGGACCTTGGGGTTGTTACAGCCAACCATAGCCACAGCGCCACGGAGAACGCCGGAGTGTACACACTCGATCAGAGGCTTGGTGGTGCCGAACTCGTCCAGCTGGGAGTTGGCAACGGTATCCAGAACCTTCTTGATAGCTTCGACAGAGTAACCCACTCTTGCCTTCTGCTTCTGGTTGGGGATATGTACCAGCTCGGGGTTGCGGTTTTTGAAGTTCTCAATAGCCATCTTCACGATTGCCTTTGCGCTCTCACCGGCGGTCTCAGCAGAGAACTGAATGAACTCGGAGTCGGGGATGCGGGCAATGGGGGAGGTGGTGATGAACTTGGTGTGGAAGCACTTGGACAGGGGGCCCAGAGCAGGGAAGATACACTGCACGTCCACCACGATGGCTTCACAGGCACCGGTCAGAACAACGTTTTCCTGGTTCAGATAGTTACCGGCCATAGGAATACCGTGGCGCATGGTAACCTCGTTGGAGGTACAGCAGACACCGGAAATGGTGATGCCCTTGGCGCCCATAGACTTGGCCAGTTCGATCATCTCGGGATCGTTGGCGTAGTAAACAATCATTTCGGAGAGGCTGGGGTCATGGCCGTGCACAACGATGTTGACGTTGTCCTTTTCCATAACGCCGATGTTAGCCTCGGTGTCGATGGGCTTGGGAGTGCCGAACATAACGTCGGAGAACTCAGTACCCATCATAGAGCCGCCCCAACCGTCGGACAGACCGGCGCGCAGGGACTGACGGATCAGCGCCTCGGCCAGGCTGGAACAACCCATATGGGTCATATGCATGGACTGAGAAACTTCCCGGTCAATGGCGCGGGGGGTAATCTCAGCAGCTGCCCACAGGTCCTTGGTGTGCTGGGGGGGACGCTCTGCAAATTTCTGTGTGCCGAAGGGCTTGCCGTATTCCAGCAGGCCGACCTCAGCCATTTCGTGGGCCAGGTCGTAAATGTCCTTGCCCTCGGTTTCCACGCCCCACTCCTTGGCGATGCGGATCAGCTTTTCAGGATCCTTGACCTGATAGTTGCCGCCTTCCTTGGTCTGATGCAGGGTGTGCATAATTTCACGGCCGTGGTCAGAGTGCGTTGCAGCACCGCCGGCGGTGAAGATCAGATAGTTACGTGCAACGATACCGTGCACATCGCAGCCGCAGATACCTCTGGGGCTCTTGGGTGTGATACGGCAGGGACCCATGGAGCAGATACGGCAGCAGGTACCGGCCTCGCCGAATCCACAGTGGGGAGTCTGGTCTTTGACTCGCTTCTGCCAGGTGTCGGCGCCGACCTTGTTTGCGGTTTCCAGCAATTCGTTGGTGGCAGCTTCCATCTCTTCGACAGTCGTTAAGAATGCCCAATCCTTCAATGTGATTTCCTCCTATGTATTGATTTGTGCCAATGGATATTGACACATAATATATCAGTATTATTCTACTCGTTTTTCCCTTGAAAGTCAATGGGTATTTGCCCATAAATCGACTGGAATTTCTATCCCCCCGGAGGGGTTTTCCCCAAAAAAAGGACGCCGTACCGGAAAAGCACCGGCGCGGCGTCAAATATTATAAAAATATTCGCAAAAGGGGGAAGATCAGAGCGGTAAGGATTCCGGCGCATACCAGCGAAAGACTGCCCACAGCCTCTGCCAGCGGATCGGTTTCCGCTGCTCGGGAGGTGCCGATCACATGAGAGGCAGTGCCGTAGGCCACGCCCTGACTGATGGGGTCGGTGAGTTTCAATATGCGGCACAAAAACGGACCGGCCAGATTGCCCAAAATTCCTGTAATCAATATGGAAACGGCGGTAAGGGCAGGAAGACCGTCATTTTGCTGGGAGAGGGCGATGCCCATAGCGGCGGTGATGGATTTGGGCAGCAGGGAAATTGTCAGCTGCTTGTCCAGCTGCCATAAGGCGCACAGCAGGGTGATGGACAGTAGGCTGGTAGCCGTGCCGGCAAAAACACCGGCCAAAATGAAGGGGAGCTTCGTTTTCAAAATTTTCAGCTGTCGGTACATAGGCAGCGCCAGACATACCGTAGCGGGCGTCAGCAGCCAGGTTAAGGTGGCGGTGCTGTTGCGGTAATCAGCGGGGTCGATCCTGACGATCAGCAATACTGCGCTTACCAAAATAACACCAATTAGAATGGGGTTGCACAAAACAGAGCCGGTCTTTTTTTGACACCAGCGTCCAAATTGAAAGGCGCCCACGGTCAATACCAAGGAAAAGAGCGACAGTTCAGAAATAAAATCAGGCATTGCGCTCGTCCTCCTTTTTACGCTGGATCCATTTTACAACCAGTCCGCTGACTGCAAAAACTAAGAAGGTGGATACAGCGATGACGGTAAAAATAGCGGCCAGGTTGGGGGCGATCAGTCCCCAGTATTCCAGAATCTGAATGGCAGGGGCTACGAACAAAAGAGGCAAAAAGGAAACAAGAAGATCTGCGGTAGCGGCAATGTGTTCTTCCTTCAAAAGACCTGCGCACAGAGCTATCAGCAGCAAAACCAGCCCGTAAATAGCCGCGGGAATGGGTAGAGGAATGATGGCTTCCAGCAGCTCTCCCAAAAGAGAAAATAAGAGGATATAAAGGATTTGAGGTAAAAATTTCATTAGAATGCTCCTCTAAAAAGCAAATTACATCTCATTTTTTAGACGTTCAAGCTCTTTTGCAATGGTGCAGCTGTTTGCGTGGATGCAGTTTTCAAAGCAGCAGTCTACTTCGGTAAGACGGCCGTTTTCCGTTACCGCCGTAACCATACGGCTTTGGTCTATGGTGCGGCAGTAGCCGCTTATAAAATGTTCCTGTTCCATTTTATTCCTCCGTGATGCAGAAGCCCATAGGTCCAAGGCACAGCCAGGTGGGGGCAACCTTTTGAATCTTCTGCCCCAGCAGCACTGCCTTTGCGGGAACCTCCCAGGGGTCCCGGCTGCGGTTGATATAGATGTTCAGCCGTTTGCCGTTATAGGTGCGGCAAAAGCCCAGCTTTCTGTCTGACGCGTGGAAGAATTGAATATCGCCCAAACGCAGCGCTTCCTGATTTTTCCGCAATGCGCCTAGCTCCCGGTAGTGGGTCAGCAGCTCTTCATCTTCCTGTCCCCAGGGGTAGGTGCGGCGGTTAAAGGGGTCCTTGTGTCCTTCCATACCCACTTCGTCGGCGTAGTAAATACTGGGTGCGCCGGGGAGGGTATATTGCAAAAACGATGCCATAAACAGCCGCTGCCGGGCCAAAAGCCGATCGTTGGGAGAGAGCTTGCGACGGGCATATTCCTCCCGGCTGCCCTCAAAGGAATCCACCAGCGCAGTGAGAATCCGGGGGGTATCGTGGGTGCCCAGCAGATTCATATTGCAGGAAAGTACCTGGGCAGGATAATTTTCCGCAAGGGTCAGCACGGTTTCTTTCAGCTGATGTCCGTCATCCGTTCCCTTGGTGAAGTTCAGTATGGCGGTGCGGAAGGGGTAGTTCATACAGCTGTCCAGTTCCCCGTCCACAAAATAACGGCGGCGGATATCGTAGGCAATTTTATTGGAGGCATCCTCCCACACTTCGCCGATCAGCAATGCGTCGGGGCGAATCTGCCGGATGCGGTTTTTCAGCCGCAACACAAATGCGTCCGGCAGCTCATCCACCACATCCAGCCGGAAGCCGTCAGCGCCCAGCGCCAGCCAGTGGGCAACCACCGAGTCGGCGCTGTCGATAATGTAGTCCATAAAGGACGGGTTCAGGTTGTTGACAGTGGGCAGGGTGTCAAAGCCCCACCAGCTGTTGTAGCGGTCGGGATATTGATAAAAGGTGTACCAGTCATAATAGGGGGAGGCGGGGGAGCAGTATGCGCCGTTGCCGCCGAAGGCGCGGTTTTTGTCAAAATACAGGCTGTTGGAGCCGGTGTGAGAGTATACCCCGTCCAAAATCACCTTGATGCCCCGTTTGTGGGCGGCATCGCACATAGCGGAAAAGTCCTCCGAAGTGCCCAGCATGGGGTCGGGGGTTTTGTAGTCGCCGGTGTCATACCGGTGGCTGGAAAAGCTTTTGCTGATGGGGTTCAGATACAAAATGCTTGTGCCCAAAGAGGCAATATAGTCCATTTTTTCGGCAATTCCCCGGAAATTACCGCCAAAAAAGTCGTTATTTAATATTTCGCCCCGCTGGTTGGGTTTCCAATCCACATCCTCATTCCAATCCTTGTGAACGGTATAAGGCTGCAATTTGCCGGTAAGGTCGGGGTCGCCTGCTTTGTAGAACCGGTCGGGGAAAATCTGATAGATCACAGCGCCCTTTGCCCAGTCCGGTGTGGTGAAAT
>JAZRBN010000005.1:0-15149 GCA_045635105.1 Faecousia sp.
TTATCGTAAGATCAAGGATTTGGATGTATCGCTCTTTACTTTAGGTACCGTTCAGTTGGGCATCGACTATGGTATGGTGGGTTCTACCAAGAAGCCTACCCAGGATGCCGCCTTTGCGGTGCTGGATGCCGCAGCCAAGCTGGGCGTCAACACCTGGGATACAGCCAATAACTACGGTGATTCCGAGAAGGTCATCGGCAATTGGGTAGCTGCAGACCGTGGCCCCAAGCCCAATATCATTACCAAGATCGGCCCTCTGGATCATAGCTCCAAGGATGCTTTGCGGGATGACATCCTCCGCCAGACGGAAAAGTGCTGTGCGGACTTGCAGGTGGACAAGCTGGATATGCTGATGCTCCATGACTTTGCCGACTATGCAAAGAACCCCGAGGTATGCACCAAGGTATTTGCGGATCTGAAGGCATCCGGTGTGATCCGTACCAGCGCCATCTCTGCTTACTCCGAGCATGACTACCGGGTAATGGCGGATTCTGAATTCGATGCTATGCAGATCCCTCTGAATGTGTTCGACTGGGGCAAGCAGGAGAGCGGTGAACTGGAAGCGCTGGAGAAGGCAGGCAAATGCGTCTTTACCAGAAGCGTATTCCTGCAGGGTCTGGTGTTTATGGATCCTCAGAAGCTTCCTGAGAAGATGGCTTTCTGCTATCCCACTTTGGAAAAGTTCCAGGCGCTGTGCCGGGAATTTGAAGTCAGCCCCGCCGTGCTGGCGCTGAGCTATGTGCTGAGCGTACCTGCGGTCACCTCTGTGGTGCTGGGTTGCCAGACCCCTGAGCAGGTAGCAAGCAATTGCGATATGATCGCCGGCCGCCTGCAGCTGACTGCCGATCATATGGACGCTCTGCGTAAGGCTTTCCTGGATACCCCCCGCAGAGAGCTGGATCCCAGAATTTGGTAAGAAAACACATCGGGTAACCGATTAAACAGGAAAAAATAAATTGGAGGAAATTATAATGGAAAAGGGTTTTTACACTGCATTAGGCACTCCCCTGGATGAGAACGGCAATTTTATTCCCGGCAGTATGGCAAACCAGATCGAGCAGCAGATCGAAGCCGGCGCGTCCGGATTGCTGGTCATGGGTTCCATGGGTCAGATGACTTATATCAAGCAGGACGAGTATGCCAAGGTAGCTGCTGAGAGCGTTAAGGCTGCCAAGGGCAGAATCCCCGTGCTGGTAGGCGTCACCGATGTATCCATCCACCGCGTTATGGACCGCGTGGAAGCTCTGAAGGACATCGACGGCATTGACGGCATCGTCTCCACCGTGCCTTACTATGCAACTGTTACCCAGGATAACATTTACGACTTCTATAACGAGATCGCTAACCGTTCCGGCAGACATACTTATCTGTACGACCTGGCTGTTGTTACCAAGACCGCAACTGCTCCCGCTACCGTTAAGCGTCTGTGGAAGAACCCCCTGATCAAGGGCATCAAGTCCGGCAACCTGGTTACTCAGAGAATTCTGCACCGTGCAGAGGATCGCCCTGAGGACTTCACCATGATGTACTCCAATATCGATGATTTCGATATCGCTTACAAGTGGGGCATCAACAAGAACCTGGACGGCATGTTCGCATGCACTCCCAAGACCGCTCAGAAGATGTACCAGGCTCTGGCTGCTGACGATTACGCAGCTGCAGGCAAGCACCTGGATGACATCCTGGCTCTGCGCAATCTGTTCCTGACCACTCCCTGCCTGATGAAGGCATTCACCCATGCTATGAACCTGCTGGGCTGCGAGGGTAACTTTGCACAGGACTACAACCGTGATATTCCCGATGCTGATAAGGAAAGAGTCACCGATGCCCTGAAGGCAATGGGCGAAATCTAATGAATCCCATACCTTCCGGGTAGATTCTGCCCGGAAGGTCTTTTCAAATACATTTATATAAGGAGAAAATACTATGATTCTGGATATTATTGAAAATGCTGCTTCTTACGCTGGCCTGCATGCAGGTCTGGACCTGGCTCTGAAGGCTGTTGCTGCTTACACTCCCGAAAACTACGAGACCGGCAGAATTGAGATCGACGGCGACAAGGTTTTCCTGAACCGCAATGCTTACACCACCAATGACCCCGCCAATGCCAAGTTCGAGGCACACCGCGCATATGCAGATGTGATGTACATGGTAGAAGGTGAGGAGACCATCTATGTCAAGCCCGTTTCTCAGCTGAGCAACATCACTTCTGAGTATAATCCCGACGGCGATTACCTGCTGGCTGATTTTGATGCGGATGCTACTCCCATTCATCTGACCGCAGGCAGCTTCATTATCCTGCTGCCCCAGGATGCCCATGCTCCCAACTGCTGGTACGGTGAGGCAAAGAATGTAAAGAAGATCGTAGGCAAGGTTCTGCTGTAAGAGAGGTTACCCTATGAATAAATTGCTGGCCGGCTTTGGCCGTCTGGATGTTACGCCGCCTCTGGGCATCCCTATCGTCGGTTACTACAAGCCCCGTTTTGCCGAAGGCGTACTGGATGAGCTGGAAGTCAATGCCCTGGCTCTGGCGGTGGAAGATAAGAAGGTCGTGCTGCTGAGCGTTGACAACTGCGGTTTTTCTGAAACTGTTGCCAATTCTTACCGTGACCATATCTGCGAAGTCACCGGACTTCCTGCGGATTGTGTATTTCTGCACGCTACCCATACCCATACCGGCCCCAGCACCTGCCCTACCTATGATAAGGACCTGGTGCTGCTGGCTGACTATGAGAATCACCCCCTGCTGCCGGAGTACTTCTACTATCTGCGCCGGAAGCTGGCAGATGCGGCTCTGCTGGCGCTGAAGGACTTGAAGCCTGCCAAGATGGGCTGGGCTGTGGGCAATGCGCCCAAGGTAGCCTTTGTCCGCCGCTTCCGTATGAAGGACGGCAAGGTCCGCACTAACCCCGGCGTTGGTAACCCCGACATTCTGCACCCCATCGGTGATGTGGACGAGCGGGTAAATGTGCTCCGGTTTGACCGGGAGGGCGCTGAGACCATCGTGCTTGCCAACTTTGGCGATCACCCGGACGTGGTGGGCGGCAGCCTGATTTCCGGCGACTGGCCCAGGCTGTACCGGGACCGGCTGGAAAAGGCTATGGACAATGTGAAGACCTTGTTCTTCAATGGCGCTCAGGGCGATGTGAACCACGTGAATGTGAACGCCAAGGATGGCGACTTCAACGATATGTTCAACGATTTCGATGATGTTGCCCGTGGCTACGGCCACGCCCGTCATATGGGCAATGTGGTAGCTGCCGCAGTTATGCAGGTTTACGATAAGGTAAACTATGTGGATGTGGATTCTGTGGGCTATGAAATGAAGACCGTGCAGCTTCCCTCCAATATGCCCAGCCCCGAGGATATGCCTCTGGCTCATAAGTATAACGATCTGCACAAGGCTGGTCGGGACGATCTGATCCCCTTTGAGGCTATGGAGCTGACCACTGTGGTGGCGGAAGCCGGCCGTATGGTGGCATTGGAGCACGGTCCTGAGTCCTTCCCCGTGTATTTGAGCGCAATTACCATTGGCAAGATTGCTGCCTTTGTGGGCATTCCCGGCGAGCCGTTTACCGGCGTGGGTCGGGGTCTGAAAGAGGCAGAGGGTTGGGCGATGGTTCTGCCCACCTGTAATACCAACGGCAAGGAAGGCTACTTCCCTATGCAGGATGCCTACGATGAGGGCGGCTATGAGGCTAGATCCTCCCGCTACAAGGCTGGTACTGCGGAGCTGATCGTCAAAGAGGGAAAGGCTCTGCTTGACTCCCTGCGATAAGAAAAAGGAGTGTGAACAGGATGCTTGCGATTATCAATGCGGAACTGGTTATGAAGAATCATCTGATTCCGGAAGCGGTTCTGTTTGTAGAGGACGGCAAGATCGCCGGCTTCGGCGAGATGCGGAACACCCCCATTCCCGAAGGCTGTGAGATTCTGGACGTGGAAGGCGCCTATGTCGGTCCCGGTTTCGTGGATATCCACACCCATTCCGACGGCCGCGTATTTTTCCACGAAGACCCGGTGCGGTGCAGCCAGCACCACTTGAAAAACGGCACTACCAGCCTGCTGCCTGCGCTGTATACCAGTATGAACACGAGTCAGTACATAGACGCGGTGGCGACCATTCGCGCCGCTATGGAAAAGCCGGAATGCGCCAATATTGCAGGCCTCTATATGGAAGGCCCTTACCTGAACCCCGGCTTTGGCTGCGACCGCAGCACCAATCCCTGGGCAGACGGTGTGAAAAAGGAAGCCTACCAGCCGGTGATTGACGCGGCTTGGGATTTGGCGCGTGTTTGGTGCGTTGCGCCGGAACGGGAGAACATTCTGGACTTTGTGCTGGATGTGAAGGAGAAGAATCCCAATGCGGCATTTGCTGTTGCCCACAGCGCCGCTGCCCCTGCTCAAATTGAGGCGCTGATGCCCTATGGCTTGAAAATCGGCACCCACCATACCAATGCCACCGGCGACCTGCCCAAGTACCCCGAGTGCCGGGGCGTGTGCGTGGATGAAACGGTGAATTACAACCGGGACATCTATGCCGAGCTGATTTGCGACAGCCGCGGTATCCACGTTGACCCCTATATGCTTCGCCTGGTGCGGAAAATCAAGGGCGACGACCGGATCATTCTGATTTCGGACACCTATGCCTCCGACGGCCCGATTCCCGAGGGCTATGACGGCGTAACCGATATCAACTTCGACTGGGAAGGCGAGATCGCCGGCTCCAAGCTGACGTTGAATGTGGCTTGCCGGAATATGATGAAGCACACCGGCGCATCCATTGTGGACGTGTTCAATTTCGCATCCACCAATCCTGCCAAGGCTGTTGGCTTTACGGATCGGGGCGAAATTGCCGTGGGTAAGCGCGCTGACCTTGTGGCAGTGGATTATAAAATGAACGTGAAAAAAGTTATTATAAAAGGAGAAATTGCACTATGAAAGACTTTGTAGTAGATCCCGCAACCAAGTTTGATTTCCAGCCCCACGATTTTGTTCCTTTCAAGGACAAGAAGGTTTGCGAGTACGTTCGCAGCCTGAGCGGCAAGGATCTGGAAAAGCGTGAGCCCTGGTGGCATCCCGAGTTCCAGGTCAAGGTTATGATGAACCCCCATCCCGTTCTGATTGCCACTCTGTTCGAGCGTCTGAGAGCTGCTTCCGAGGCCGGCAAGACCTTCACCATGATTCTGGGTAACCCCGAGCCCGACACCTACATTCCTCTGGCTCAGCTGATTAACTACTTCCAGGTTGACTGCTCCAAGGTGCACCTGTTTGCCGAGGACGAGTGGGCTGACGAGAACGGCAACATCGCCCCCATCACCTACGAGGCTGGCTTTGCGCACTCTATGATCAAGTACCTGTACTACCAGATCGACGAGAAGCTGCGTATGCCTATGGAAAATGTGCATTTCCCCACCAACGCCAATATCGCTGACTACTCCAAGATCATCAACGATATCTCCGAGGGCGGCCCTGACATCGCTCCCACCTCTCCCGGATGGGCTGGTCATATGGCTTTCGTGGATCCTATCCCCGAGTTCATCGGCAGCGGCGATATCGAAGAGTGGCTGAATCAGCCTGCGCAGATTGTTAAGCTGCACCCCATGACCATTATGCAGAACTCCCTCAACGGCACCTTCGGTCAGTCCGGCGACATCGCCAACGTACCTCCCTGTGCCGCTACCATTGGACCTCTGGACGTTATGCGCGCTAAGGAGCGTATCGAGGTGCATGCGCTGGCTACCTGCGGTACTTTCTCCTCCTGGCAGAGAATGACCTCCCGTCTGTGCACCCACGGACCTATCACTCCCTACCTGCCCAGCACCATGTTGCAGACCAAGAAGACCCAGGTCTACATCAGCGAAGAGCTGGCTGCTCCCTTCGAATGCTGGGAGAAGGTTGGTTACTAATCTCTTTTTACCTAAGGCTGCCACATCCCGTATGTGGCAGCCTTCCAAAAAACTACCCAAAAGGGGAGGATACCCTATGTATATCGGCGTTGATTTGGGCAGCACCAATTTGAAATGTGCCCTGTATGACGATACCCTTACCTGCGTTGCCCAGTACAGCGCCCCTGTGGCGTATATCCGGCAGGGGGAATTCATTGAATTTGATGCCAAGGCATATTTTGCTTCCTTGGCTGCCCTTTTGCGGCAACTGTCCGCAGAGCATCCCGGCCCGGTGCGGCAGATTGCCTTTACCGGACAGGCAGAGTCTCTGGTTTGTCTGGACGCAGAGGGAAATCCCCTTTGTAATGCGATCTCCTGGATGGACGAGCGCTCGGGCGAGGAATGCGCCCTTTTGGAGCAAGTTTTTTCTCAGGAAACCTGCCACCGCCTTACCGGTCAGCAGGCAATTCTCCCCACCTGGCCTGCCACTAAGATTCTGTGGCTGCGGCGAAACAAGCCGGAAATTTTTAATCAAACAGCCACCTATATGCTGTTAAAGGACTATATCGTCTATTGCCTTACCGGCAAAAAGACGGCGGATATGTCCATTGCAACCTTTTCTTTTTATTTTGATATCTATAAGAAATGCTATTGGTCTGAGATGCTGGATGCCATTGGCATTACCGAGCAACAGCTGCCAGCCCTGGTTGAGCCGGGAACGGTGGTGGGAACACTTACTGCTCTGGCGGCTGAACTGACCGGCCTGTCCGGGGAAACCAAGGTCAATACCGGTACGCTGGACCATTTTGCCGGTATGATCGGCACCGGAAATACCGTCCCCGGCGGTATGACCCTCTCCACCGGCACCACTATGGTGCTGGCAACCATGGCAGACGGAACCCCCCAGCCGGACTGGGATATGGCGCTGCATTACGGCTTCCTGCCGGATACGTATGTGATGCTGCCGGTTATGGAAAGCGGCGGCGTGTGCCTGGACTGGTTCCGGAAAACCTGTATGGGCAATATGGACTACGACACTTTGAATGCTGCGCTACTGGCTGCCCCCGAAACAGACCTTCTGTTCCTGCCGTATTTGGTAGGCACCAATGCCCCGGAGTTTGACCGGGAGGCAAGCGGCGTATTCTTCGGACTTCGGCAGGAGCATACCGCTGCGCAGATGGCAAAGGCGGTTATGGAGGGCGTGTGCTTTGTCCTGCGAAAGAATTGCCAGGATATCCTCTCCAAGGGAACGGAAATTTCTTCCATTGTAGCCACCGGCGGCGGCGCGAAAAGCTCTGTTTGGTGCCAGTTGCAGGCGGATATTACCGGATTGCCTGTTCAGGTTCCCGCAGTTACGGAAGCCGGCTGCCTGGGCGCTGTGATGCTGGCAGCTTTCAGTGAGGGGCAGTATGCATCTCTGGAAAGCGCCGCTAAGAATGTGAAAATGGTCCGTTCCTATTTGCCCAATTCCAGCGGTGCGCTGGAAAATAAATACCGAAAATTCTGCAAGCTTTATGATGCTATGCTGGAAATAGCCAAACTGTAATAAGGATTGCGCTTATGAGAAGTTATACAATTCAGAAAATACAGGGGAGTCCCAATTGGGACAAGATTCCCGTGATGCCCATTGATAATCTACTGTGGACGGATTCCATAGATGTATCTGCCCAGGCGCAAATCTGCTGGGATGAAACCGCCCTCTACCTGCGTTTGGAGGCGGTCGAGCCCAATATCCGCAGGGAGGAGACAGACCTGCTGGCAGAGGTGTGCAACGACAGCTGCCTGGAATTTTTCCTGCGGCCAACCCAGCGGTTGGATTATTTCAATTTTGAAATGAATCCCAACTGCGCTCTGTACTTAGGCTTCGGCTCTAATATGGATACACTGATTCGGCTGCTGCTGCCGGATGTGCAGGAAATGCTGAACCCCAAAGCGGAGCTGACAGAGGGAGGCTGGGTGCTGACCTATCAAATCCCTTTTTCCCTTATTTGCCAGTTTTTCCCGGAATTTGAGGCAAAAGAAGGCACCCAAATGTACGCCAATGCTTACAAATGCGGTGATGAAACCGTAAAACCCCATTTTTTGGCGTGGAATCCCATTGACTGCGACCATCCCAAATTCCACTGTCCGGAATTTTTCGGCAGGGTGATTTTGGGCGGCTTGTAAAGGAGAATCCTTATGAAAATTATGGAAAAATTTGCCGCAAGAGGCAAGGATAACTGGAATAATTCCCCTGTAACCCTGGCGTTTTTGGGCGACAGCGTTACTCAGGGCTGCTTTGAAATGTACAATAAGGGCGAGGGGTACTTAGATACCGTATTTGACCAGCAGAACGGCTATCACCACCACCTGGCGAAAATGCTGAGCGTTCTGTACCCCAATGTGCCGGTGAATATTATCAATGCCGGCATCAGCGGCAGCAACGCCCCCCACGGTCTGGAACGGCTGGAAGAGGATGTGCTGCGCCATAACCCGGATCTGACGGTGGTTTGCTATGGCCTCAACGATTGCCGCCGGCCGGAGGGCATCGAGCCTTATATTCAGGCGCTGGACGAAATCCTGCCCCGCTTGCAGAAGTCTGGCTCTGAGGTTATTTTTATGACCCCCAATATGATGAACACCTATGTCTACTGGACGCTGACCGATCCGGATATGATTGCTATGGCAAAGGAGCAAATCAAGATTCAGCAGGAGGGTGGACTGGACCGGTTTGTCCAGGCGGCAAAGGATATTTGCGCCAAGTACAATGTTACAGTTTGCGACTGCTACGAGAAATGGAAGACCTTATATCGCAATGGTGTGGATGTAACAGAGCTTCTGTCCAATAAGCTGAACCACCCCACAAGAGAAATGAACTGGCTGTTCGCCGTGTCCCTTCTGGAAACTATGATGGGACTGTAAAAAAGGAGAGAGAATTATGCACGGAACTTATGAATTCCGCAAGGAATTGCTGCAAATCCACCGCCCGGATCTTCTGGACAAGGCATACACCCCCAAGGCAGGGGAGTTTGCGCTTAGCGAGGATTGGAGCATTGTCATTCCGGCTGATTGCGGCAGAGTGCTGCTGACAGCGGCCCAGGATTTGCAGGACTATCTGTTCACCTCCATGCAGGTTTCTGTGGCGGTAAAGCGCCGTAAGGATTTGCAGAATTTGCCTGCAAAGACCATTTTGGTTGCCACCTGCGATGGGCTGAATATGCCGTTTCCCGGCGAGAATATCCCCGCGTCTTATCAGATTACTGTGGATGAAAATGCCGTTGTGATTTGCGGCATTGACGAGCGGGGCTGCGCCCAGGGCTGCTATCGACTGGAAGATAAAATGACCCACATCCGCGCACCTTATCTGCAACCGGAAACCATCTCCCACAGTCCGGAATTTTCTCCCCGTATGGTGCATTCCGGCTATGAGCTGGACCGTTTCCCCGATGCCCATTTGTCTGCCATTGCCCACGCGGGTATGGATGCAATTTTGGCATTTGTTACCGATGTGAATATGACCCCTGTGGGGTATATTGATTTCAATGAGCTGATTTACCGGGCGGGAAAGTACGGCATTGATGTGTATGCGTACAGCTACTTTAAGAGCAACTACCACCCGGATGATCCCAGGTGCGAGGAAGAATTCCAGGCCACCTACGGCAAGCTCTTCCGGGAATGCCCCGGTTTTAAGGGCGTGGTGCTGGTGGGCGAGTCTGTGGAGTTCCCCAGCAAAGACCCCCGGGCATCCCGGTTTAAGCTAAGAAGCAACTCTGTGGACGGCATTCCCACCGGAAAGCCTACCGCAGGCTGGTTCCCCTGTAATGATTATCCCCAATGGCTGAACAAGCTGAAAAAGGTGATCCGCGGAGAAAAGCCGGATGCGGATATCGTGTTCTGGACCTATAACTGGGGCTATGCCCCCAAGGAGCAGCGGTTGGAGCTGATTGACGCGCTGCCCACGGATATCTCCTTGATGGCTACCTTTGAGATGTTCCAGGTCCGGGAGATTGACGGCCTACGGACCCGTTCCTGCGATTACACCGCCTCTTTTGCAGAGGCAGGCGATTATTTCAAGAGTGAGGGGCAGCGGGCCAAGGAGCGGGGCATTCGTCTGTATGCCCAGGCCAACAGCGCCGGTCTTACCTGGGACTTTGGCGTGATTCCCTATGAGCCCTGTCCTATGCAGTGGGCAAAGCGGTACAATTCTATGCTGGAATGCAAGGACAAGTACGGTCTTTGCGGCATTATGGAATCCCACCACTACGGTTTCTGGCCGTCCTTTATCAGTCGGCTGGAAAAGCTGATGTTCTCTGCGCCCCGTCCCGGCGCGCAGGCGGCGTTGGAGGAACTGGCAACTGAACTCTATGGAGAGGCTTTGGCAGAGAAGGCCTTGCAGGCTTGGGAAAAGCTCAGCGACGGATTGCACCACTATGTTTGCTCCAATGAGGACCAGTACGGTCCTTTCCGTATCGGCCCTGCCTATCCGCTGATCTACCGGGTGCCGGTGAAGATTCCCACTGTGCCCTATGCCCATTTTGGCGGCAATAAAATCTGCTATATCGATTACAGCTCCGATGAGGTATTTGCCTGCACCGGCTATGGCGACGCAACAACCGCTCTTTCCGCCCAGCGGATTGGCGATGAAATCCGTTGCCTGGAAAAGATGGAGCGCTTGTTCTGCCAGGGCAGAACCCTGCTGGAAGAGATTGCGAGAGAACTTTCCGGTGTGCGGCAGGCAGACTGCCTGCGGCTGTGCAATTTGGTGCATTATATGGAGCACTGTACCCGCACCGCAATCCACACCAAGCAGTGGTCTATGCTGCGCTGGGCGATTAAGGTTGAGCTCAGCAGCCAAAAGATTCTGGATATGCACCGCCAAATGGAAAAAATCGGCAGAGCCGAGCTTGCCAATGTGGAAGCCACCATTCCCCTGGTACAGGCGGATTCCCGGCTTGGCTGGGAGCCCAGTATGGAGTACATCGGCAGCGAGTACCACCTGCGGTGGAAGATTCGCCAGCTGACCCAGGTTTTGGAGCAGGAGATTCCCCGTTACGACCGGGGTATTCTGCATCTGCTTGAAACAGCCGGACAATACTAAAAAAATCCCTCCTCCGGGGTAACGGAGGAGGGATTTTTTTAATGAAGCTTTGGAATGGGGAAGACCATTCGTTTCCGGCTGCCAGCCATATAGCCGCCCTTCATAGAGGCCACGGAGCTGACGGTGATGACCGCGTGCTGGGTAATGCCGTTGATTAAATCAATGACCTTCTTTTCGTTCTTCCGCTTGGCAACCACCATAATCACCTTCCGGCGGGCGTGGATAATGCCCACTGCGTCCAAAATGGTTGCGCCGTAGCCGTTCTGCCGCAGCGCCTGGATGATTTGCTCCACGGTTTCGTCCTCCGGCAGGAAGATGGACAGGGAAACCGTTCCCAGCGCCAGCCGGCCTTCCACCAGAGAGCCTACCACAATGCCCAGGGCAAAGGCAATGGCGTATACCACGATTTTCAGCGGGTCGCTGGTAACGCTGCCCAGCACTGTGCCGGTAACCACCACCCAAATCATAATCTCGAATATGGAGATGATGGCGCTGGTGAGCCGCTCGCCCCGGTTCATCAGCACAACCCGCAGGGTGGACAGGGAGGTGTAGAGCGCCTCCGCCAGAAAAATACACACATACACCCAAACGGACTTACTTTCCATAAATGCAACAATCGCGTCCAGCATAAAAACCCTCCTAAGTAGTCATTACCGCTATTATAAGACATTTTTCCTTCGGTGGCAACGGTTTTGTGTAGCAGCGCGATTCTAATTTCCGGAAACCCTGGTACTGGGAGAAAAGTTTGCATAAATTTTCCCGAAAAAACGCCGGAGCTATTGACATTACTGGGGTTTTTTACTAAACTGTTAGATGTAAGAGAATGCTTGCTTACGCCCAGCGCAGGCAGGCTGCCATATCACAAATAAGGAGAAAATGCTATGTCTTACGGTAAGAAAGTATGGATTTTCCCGGATGCAGAGCTGCCCCCCGAGGGTGTGAATCTGATTCCCGGCCACGAGTCTGTGATCATCACCAATGTGTGCGACAAGGTGGCAAATGTTAAGTTCACTCTGCTGTACACCGATAAGGATCCGGTAAGCTTTACCACTCAGGTGGAGGCAATGCGTGTGCGCTGCCTGCGTACCAACAAGGAATGCGACTTTGGCGAATTTACCGCCAAGTTTGAGGAACAGTATGCCATTATGCTGGAAAGCGATGTGCCCATCGTTGCCCAGTACGGCCGCGCAGAGCCCAGAGAGGTCAATTTCTACACCACCCCCGGTTATTGCGAATAACCCCATTACTATATACATTATTTTAGGAGGAAATAAAAATGGCAAGAATTTGCATTCCCGATCACGAGTATAAAGAGAGAGTTCAGCGCTGCGCCGCTATCCTGCGCCGTGAAAAGCTGGACGTTCTGATTGTTAACGGCAACGAGGCTGACTACGCCAACCCCCGTTATTTCTCCGGCTTCTGGCCCCTGTTTGAGCGTGCCGGCGTGGCTATCGCTGCCAACGGCGATGCCGCTCTGATGGTAGGTCCCGAGTCTTCCATCTTCGGCGCTGACCGCAATAAGCTGGACAAGATCTTCACCCTGCTTGCTTACCGCGAGAGCGCTGACCCCGCTTATCCCGAGGCAAAGCCCGACACCTTCCACGATGTATTCAAGGCCATCGGTGTTACCGGTGAGCACATCCGCATCGGTGTTGCTTCTTACCTGGATACCTCCGTTGTTATCTTCAACGCCATTAAGGAAGCGTTCCCCAAGGCTGAGATCGTTGACGCCGGTAAGATTATGGTTGAGCTGCGTCGTGTGAAGACCGAGAACGAGCTGGCTTGCCTGCGTGAGGGCTACCGCAT
Source organism: Faecousia sp. (assembly GCA_045635105.1). Classification (GTDB taxonomy): domain Bacteria; phylum Bacillota; class Clostridia; order Oscillospirales; family Oscillospiraceae; genus Faecousia. The sequence goes on from JAZRBN010000005.1 coordinate 12,772, forward strand.
TGCCGACCTGGCTACCCAGGCTGTTATGCAGGAGATCCGCCCCGGTATGACCGAGTTGCAGGCTGTTGGTATCGCACAGCGTGTGGTTTATGAAAATGGCGCTGAGTACGAAGGCCTGCCTATGTACGTATTCTCCGAGGCTTCCACCCGCCACGCCATTTCCCGTTCCTCCTACCGTGAGTTCCAGAAGGGCGATATCGTGCAGCTGGACCTGTCCGCTAAGATCGATGGCTACTCCGCTGCCATCGGTTACCCCATCTGCCTGGGCTCTCTGGAAGGCCAGCGTCGGGACATCGTGCAGTTCTGCCGCGAGGCTCACGCATGGAGTGAGAAGCAGGTGAAAGCCGGCGTTTGGGCTGCTGACATTGCTAAGGGCTTCTACAAGTACTTTGTTGACCACGGCTACGAGAAGAACTATGTTTACGGTCCTCTCCACGGCACCGGTATCATCGAGGTGGAAGCACCCTGGTGTGAGACCAGCTCCGAATACTATTTGGAACCCAATATGACCTTCCAGGTGGATACTTACATCTCCTCCGATACCTTCGGTGTCCGTTGGGAGAAGGGTATTGCAGTTAAGGACGGCGGCTACGAAGTTCTCAGCCCCGAAATTCCCCAGATCTGCCCCGAGCTGCACTTCTAAGAAAATCAAAAATGCACCCAGGAAACTGGGTGCATTTTATCCAAAAGGAGAAATGAATTATGCAAATGCTTGAAATGTTCTACGATCAGATTCAGGATGCAGTGGATCGTAAAGTGCCCTTTGTGATTCCCATCGGAACTATGGAGTACCACGCAAAGCACGCCTCCTGCGGTACGGATACCCTGGTGGTTACCGGCTGCCTTCGGGAGCTGGAAAAGGAGAAGGAAATTGTGGTTTGCCCGCCCATTTGGTATGGCGTTGCCTCCTATGCGGTGTGTGAGCCCAAGCCCAGCCATTTCCACGTGGACGAGGATGCGTATGTAAATTACCTGTACTATATTCTCAAATCGATGATCGATGCCGGTCATAAGAACATCTACCTTGTGCCCCATCATCAGACCGAGGGCGCAGGTCTGATGCCTATGACCATCGCCTGCCATAAGGCAGCCAAGAAGGTTACCATGGAGTATATGGAGGAAAAGCTTGGTAAGGGCTGGTGGGGCAGCGATGCCTATGCCTCTTACTATGAGGATATGGGCTCCGAGGACGATCCCTTCTCCTATATCAAGGTGATTCCTCTCATCGGCGCCGATGCCCAGATCAAGTGCGGCGGCTTTGACCACGCCGGCAAGTGGGAAACCTCCCTGCTGATGGGTACTTACCCCGAGCTGGTGGACCTGTCCCGGTGCAAGGACAATACCGAGTGGTTTGCCCAGAGCGCTGTGGAGGCATCTGCCGAAACCGGCAAGCATATGGTGGCTTGCACCTTGGAATGGCTGAGAGAGGCCATTCAGTAAAAAAACGGAATCATTGCCGGAGTGGCAACACTCCGGCTTTTTCCATACAGGAGAGAACGATGACAGAATTTGAAAAATGCCAGGTAGGGCTTATGTACGATACCACCTTCCCCGGTCGGGAGGAGGACCACTTGAAATGCGCTGACCTGTGCTATGAGTATAACCATACCCGCCCGTCGGATATGAAAACCCGGGAGGAGATTATTCGCAAGCTGTTCGGCAAGGTGGGTGTAAATCCCTATGTTGAGCCCAACATCTTCTGCGGCTTCGGCTGGAATATTGAAGTGGGCGACCACTTTTTTGCCAATAATAACTGTGTGTTTGTGGACCCGGGGAAAATCACCTTTGGCGATTATGTGTTTATTGGCCCCAGCTGCGGCTTTTATACCGCCCACCACCCCATTCATAAGGACCTGCGGAATAAGCTCTATGAATACGCCCGTCCCATCACCGTGGGCAGCCACGTGTGGATTGGCGGCGGCACGGTGGTAACACCGGGCACAAAAATCGGCAGCAATGTGGTGATCGGCGCCGGCTCTGTGGTGGTGCATGACATTCCCGACAACTGTGTTGCCTTCGGCAATCCCTGCAAGCCTTACCGCGCCATTACCGATGAAGATTTGGCGCTTATGCGGTGATTTCCTGTTTTTGCAAGAGAATTATGCATAAATGTATATTTTTGGCAAAATTTGTGTAATTTATGCATAAATATTCTAAAAAAATAGCATATTGGAAATTGACAGAATACAATATCCGGTGTTATAATGGTGAATATTGGTTTTTTCGGAAACCTTAAAAAGGAGAGATTCACCTATGAAAAAATTAATTGCTATCATCTGCGCAGTGCTGATGCTGTTAGGCCTGACTGCCTGTACCGCTCCTGCTGATGGCACCAACCCCTCTGAAAACAATGCCTCCAAGAGCTATACCATCGGCAT
>JAZRBN010000006.1:0-30391 GCA_045635105.1 Faecousia sp.
CAGGCTGTCAGCCTGAACAACAGCGGCGATTTGGACAGCCCGAAGCCTACAAAGACGCAGATTCAAGAAAAATGGGCGCAGGTAACAGATGCAACTACCCTATTTGATACAGAGCCTTCTGTATCCGCGCCTTACAAGACAGGCAAGCTTAGCGATGAATTTTTGGAAAGCGGTATTACGTTTCTCAACTATGTTCGCTATGTGGCCAACCTGCCCCAGGTTCAGCTGAATGACCAACTGAATCTTAGCGCGCAATACGGTGCCGTTCTGCTGGCTGCAAATGATGAGTTCTCCCATTACCCCAGCAAGCCAAGTGATATGAGCTTGGAATTCTATGTTGCAGGTTATGCGGCCACCACGACCAGCAATCTTTCTGCACGCTACGGATATGCGGCATTTGATTCCTTGAAAGATGCTACCTGCGGCTGTATGGATGACAACAGCAGCCAAAGCAATCTGGCATGTGTCGGGCACCGGCGCTGGCTTCTGAATCCTACATTGCTAAATGTTGGATTTGGCTACGCGCAATCCGATTCCGGCTGGCATTATATTACTACCAAGGTATTCGATAGCAGCGGTAGCGGCTGCGATTATGATTATATCTCCTGGCCCTCCTCCGGCAATTTCCCCACAAATCTGTTCCACCTGGAAAACCCCTGGTCAGTAACTCTGAATCCGCAGAAATATCTTACGCCGGTTCTTAAAAATATAAAAATTACCATCACCCGGCAAGCCGACGGCAAAACCTGGTCTTTTGATTCCAGTACCGGCAAGCCCAGCACCAGCGAAAATGCCTATCTGACAGTTGAAAACAGTTATTACGGCATCCCCAACTGCATCATTTTCCATCCCGGCAGTAAAAATATTGATCAATATAACGGTGTATATCAGGTTGATATCAGCGGCTTGTACACCAGAGACGGCAAAAAGGCTGAGCTCCATTATCAGGTAGACTTCTTTGATGTAGAGGCCAGTTGCCAGGAGCCTGTAAAAATAACGAAACAGCCTGAATCGGTTGCAGTTGCCAACGGCAAGACAGCGACTGTTAAGCTTACCGCAACCGGCGACGGTCTGACCTACAAGTGGTACTATAAGAACAAGGGTGCAAAAACCTTCTCCCTCAGCTCTGTAAAGAAGAACACATACAGCACCACTATGGGCAGTGCTGTAAACGGTAGACAGGTCTACTGTGTGGTTACCGATAAGTACGGCAACAGTGTAAAATCAAAAGTTGTTACCCTCAGCTTGAAGGCCGTGGCAAAAATTACCAAGCAACCGGTATCTGTAACAGTTGCCAGCGGCAAAACTGCGACAGTGAAGGTTACCGCTACCGGCGATGGCCTGACCTACAAGTGGTATTTTAAGGACAAAACAGGTAAATCCTTTGCACTGACTAACAGTTTCAAAGGTAATACCTATTCCATAGCGATGAGTTCTTCCCGCAACGGCAGGCAGGTCTACTGTGTGGTTACCGATAAATACGGCAACAGCGTGAAGTCCAATGTGGTAACCCTTAAATTAAAAACCACTGCTAAAATTACAAAGCAGCCTGCATCTGTTGCAGTTACCAGCGGCAAAACTGCGACCGTAAAGGTTACCGCAACCGGCGATGGCCTGACCTACAAGTGGTACATTAAAGATAAGGGCGCAAAGAAATTCACCCTTTCCAGTAGCTTCAAGGGCAGTTCTTACTCCCTGGCAATGAATTCTTCCCGCAACGGCAGGCAGGTCTACTGCGTGGTTACTGACAAATACGGTAACAGTGTGAAGTCCAATGTTGTAACGCTTAGTTTGAAGACAGTTGCTAAAATTACTAAACAACCTACATCCGTTACAGTTACCAACAAAAAGACTGCAACCGTTAAGCTTACCGCGGTTGGCGATGGACTGACCTATAAGTGGTATGTCAAGGACAAGGGCGCAAAGAAATTCACCCTTTCCAGTAGTTTCAAGGGCAGTTCTTACTCCCTGGCAATGAATTCTTCCCGCAACGGCAGACAGGTCTACTGTGTGATTACCGACAAATACGGTAACAGTGTAAAATCCAACGTTGTAACCCTCAGCATAAAGACCACCGCGAAGATCACTGTCCAACCTGTTTCTATGGCTGCTACCAGTGGAAAGACCGCAACAGTCAAAATTACCGCAACCGGCGATGGTCTGACTTACAAGTGGTATGTCAAGGACAAGGGCGCAAAGAAATTCACCCTTTCCAGTAGTTATAAGGGCAACACCTATTCCGTTTCGATGAACACCTCCCGCAACGGCAGGCAAGTCTACTGCGTGGTTACTGACAAATACGGTAACAGTGTAAAATCCGATACAGTAACCCTGAATCTGACTACCATCTCCAACGTCATTACAAACCCTGTCAATGTAACGGTTAAGAAAGGCGCAACAGTTAAGATTACTGCGAATGTCAGCGGTACAAATCTGACATACAAATGGCAGGTAAAAACATCCGGCACCTGGAAAAATGCAATGGTAACAGGTTCCAAAACAAAGGCAATTACCTTCCTTGTTACAGCCGCAGATGCAGGCCGGCAATACCGGTGCATAGTAACCGATAAATACGGCAACAGCGTTGCATCGGGAGTCATAACACTTATCGTAAAATAACCCCCAATCGATAAGCGGTGAGAGCAATCTCACCGCTTATTTTTTATCATAAAACACTTGACTTTATCACTTTAATGTAGTAAACTGAAAAGGTATTTTTTTACAAGAAAAAGGAGAGATATTTTATGAGCGGTACACTGCAAATACTTATTGCGATGGTGATCTATATGAGCGCGGTCATCATCATCGGTATTGCATTCGCAAGACGGGCCAACAAAAATTCCAAGGAATACTTCCTGGGCGGACGCAGTCTTGGTCCCTGGGTTACGGCAATGAGCGCTGAGGCATCCGATATGTCCGGTTGGCTCTTAATGGGACTACCCGGTGTTGCTTATTGGTGCGGCATTTCTGATGCTGCCTGGACGGCAATCGGCTTGGCTGTGGGCACATACTTAAACTGGCTGATCGTTTCCAAACGGTTGCGGCGTTACAGCGAAGCAGCAGGCGGCGCGATTACCCTGCCGGAGTTTTTCTCCAACAGATTTAAGGAAAAATACAAGGTTATTATGTGCATTGCTGCCGTATTTATCTTAATCTTCTTTGCGGTATATGCAGCCAGCTGCTTTGTTACCTGCGGCAAGCTCTTCTCCACGCTGTTTGATATGCCCTACATACCTATGATGATCATTGGCGCAGCATTTGTGCTGCTGTATACCATTTTAGGTGGATTTTTGGCTGAAAGCGTTTCCGACTTTATGCAGGCAATCGTTATGATCATTGCGCTGGTGGTGGTTGTTATTACCGGTACGGTTGCTGCCGGCGGTCTTGATAGCATCGTAGAAAATGCAAAATCCATTCCCGGTTTCTTCGATTTCTTTGGCATTGCAAACCCTGTTACTGTGGACGGGGTGCAACAGGTTGTGAACAATCAACCCCAATTTGGCGACGCCGGCATTTACAGCGCGTTGTCCATTGCCTCCTGTATGGCTTGGGGTCTGGGCTACTTTGGTATGCCTCAGGTTCTGTTGCGGTTTATGGCAATCCGTTCCGAGGCAGAATTGACCCGCTCCCGCAGAATCGCAACAGTTTGGGTCGTGATTTCCCTGGGCGTTGCGGTTTTCATCGGTATCGTTGGTCGTTCCCTCTACCCCACTGAATTACTCACTTCCGCAGCAGCAGAAAATGTGTTCATCGTTCTGTCCAGCAAATTGCTGCCTCCCCTGCTTGCAGGCTTTATAATGGCTGGCATTCTGGCATCCACGATCAGCTCCTCTGACTCTTATCTGCTGATTGCCGCTTCTGCGCTGTCCAAGAACATCTATCAGGGTATTCTTCGCAAAAACGCCAGCGACAAGCAGGTAATGCTGGTTTCCAGAATCACACTTCTTGTCATCTCTCTCATTGCCATTGTTATTGCATTGGATGAAAACAGCGTCATCTTTACCATCGTCAGCTTTGCCTGGGCAGGCTTTGGCGCTGTGTTTGGACCGCTGATGCTCATCAGCCTGTTCTGGAAGCGCATCAATCGCGCAGGCGCAATTGCGGGTATGCTGTCCGGTGGCATTATGGTGTTTGTTTGGAAGCTGCTGGTGCGGCCTCTGGGCGGTGTGTGGAATATCTACGAGCTGCTGCCTGCATTTATTGTTTCCTGCATTGTAATATTTGCTGTCTCCCTTCTGACCGCTCCCCCCTCCGCAGAGATCCAGGAAGAGTTTGATCGGGTTACAAAGAAGCTTTAATAGGACTGAAAACCGAAAGGACTTCCCTTTCGGTTTTCTTTATGGTATAATACCGAAAAAACATCGAGGGAATGGCAATGAAAGAAATACTTCGTTATGTAATTGATAACAAAATTCTGCAAAAGCTCACACTAAGTAAGTGCGAGAATGCAACAGTTATCCGAACAACGGGACGGTTAATTGAAATCAAAGGAAAATTGTATCTGGCTTTGGAAAGCTTTCACTCAGATGGCAAGGCAATACAAAGAAACATTCCTGCTGCGGACGCACCGGATGCGGTAGCTGATTTGGTACCAGCTGAATACAAGCAGCTGAATATTACAACAGGAAACGGCAACTGTGAAGTGAAGGTATCCGGCAAAGGGAAAATTACGGTTATCGACCGGATTAAAAGAAGTAAGTCCGTAGCTGTTAATTTAGAGCACAACCGGAAAAAGCAGTACATTATTCCCGCCGATCAACCGGTTGACTTTTTGATCGCCCTTGGCGTACAGGACCCTGCCGGTTATATTTATGATAAAAAACGTTCAAAGTTCAAACAGATTAACCGATTCCTTGAAATTGTGGCGGATGTAGAAAATGCCATTATCCAAGATGATGACTTGTATATTCTTGACCTGTGCTGTGGCAAGAGCTATCTAAGTTTTGCCCTTTATTATTATTTCACTGTAATCAAAGGCTGCCGTGTTACTATGGACTGTGTTGACCTGAAAGAAGATGTGATACACTTTTGCGGCGCATTGGCAGATAAGCTGGGATATACTGGACTGCATTTTATTGCCGGTGATATCCGTAATTTCCCTGTAAAACGCACACCGGATCTGACCGTATCCCTTCACGCCTGCGACATTGCCACGGACATTGTCCTTGCCAAGGGAATTGACAGCGGCTCCCGGGTAATTCTCTCCACACCCTGCTGCCACCACGAGATGATGCACCAGCTGAGGCCCCAGGGAGTCTACACAGATTTCCTGCTGGAACACTCCATTCTCAAACAAAAACTGGCAGACGCCGCAACTGACGCGCTGCGCTGTAAGGTGCTGGAAATCCACGGATATGAAGTTACTGCATTGGAGCTGATTGATCCGGAAGAAACCCCCAAAAATGTGCTGATTCGCGGCATTAAAAAGGGTATCAATGAGAATCGGGTAGCAAAGCTGAAAACCGAATATGCGCAAATCTGTGAAAGCCTGGGCATCAATCCCTATCTTTGGGAGCAATACGCGAAATAACAAATAATCCATCCGTTCTGTGCGCATACTAGTATGCGAGGTGATCGGATGGATTCTCTTTGGTATGAAGAAACACAAATGCCGTCATTTTCACAACTGGACGGAAGCATAAATACCGATGTGCTGATCATTGGCGGCGGTATTGCCGGTATTCTCTGTGCTTATATGTTAAAGAAATCCGGTGTAAATGTCATACTTGTAGAGCAAAAACGACTTTGCAGTGGTGTTACCGGCAGAACGACCGGCAAAATCACATCTCAGCACGGTCTGATTTATCATAAATTACTCCGCAGATTCGGTGCGGAAAAGGCAGGCTTATATCTGCAATGCAACCAAAATGCATTGTCCCAATATGAAGTGTTGTGCAAAGATATTGACTGTGATTTTCAGAAACAAGACGCCTATTTATATTCTGTAAATAACCGTGAAGTTTTAGAGCAGGAGCTTTCTGCTTTGGATGCATTGGGCTTTTCCGCAAAACTGACGGAATCTACTCCCCTGCCTTTTGAAACCGTCGGAGCGATCCAATTTCCCGATCAGGCGCAATTTCATCCGCTGAAATTTCTGTCGGCGCTGACAAAAGACCTAACCATTTACGAAAATACAAAAGTATTAGAGCTTATGCCCGGGCTTGCCCGTACCGATCACGGCACGATTCGTGCCGAAGCTATTATTATAACCACGCATTTTCCTATGCTGAACAAGCACGGCAGTTATTTTCTCAAACTGTATCAGCAACGTTCCTATGTGCTGGGGCTGAAAGACACACCATCGCTTGACGGTATGTATATCGGCGCAGAATATCCAAACCTATCATTTAGATCCCACGGAGATTTACTGCTGCTGGGTGGCTGCGGACATCGTACCGGTAAAGACGGCGGAGGCTGGCAGGAGCTGTCCTACTATGCCCATCGGTATTATCCCGGCTCTGTATGCCAGTACCGCTGGGCTACACAGGACTGTATGACATTGGACGGTATGCCATATATTGGTCATTACAGCAAAAACACACCAAACCTCTATGTTGCAACAGGCTTTCAGAAATGGGGAATGACCACTGCTATGGCAGCAGCCGGGATTCTGCGGGATTTAATAACAGACACGGAAAATCCCTATGTGGATTTATTCTCCCCTTCACGCTCTATCCTGCGCCCGCAACTAGCCGTTAACGGATTTGAGAGCATAAAAAATCTCCTATCTCTTCGCACACCCCGCTGTCCCCATCTGGGATGCGTGTTGAAATGGAACGCGCAAGAGCATTCCTGGGACTGCGCCTGCCACGGCTCCCGTTTTTCTGAATCGGGTGAAGTGCTTAACAATCCTGCAACGGACGATTTGAAACAAAAGAAACGGAGTCAGTAATTATGACTCCGTTTTCCGTTTACTTTTTAATAAAACCTCTGGCCAAATAGAAATCCTTACCCTCTAAGATGGCGGTTTTTACTTTTCTGGCAAGAGAGGTTTTGCACTCCTGCTGAGGAAGATTCTCTCTGTTCGCTTTCAGACCGAACACAAATTCGATGATATCGTCAGATTTACTGGCGCGTGCAATTTCAAACATTGCTGCAAATTTCAAAATGTTGCTGTCAGCAGGCAGGTATTCCTTCAAGGTTTCGTCCAGCAACCAGGAGGAACAGGAGAAATAATCATACTTCACATCCGGGAAGTACTTCTCCATAAATGCACGGGCCATATCAATGGATTCCTTGCAGTCCTCGGGCCGCATCGGTCCGGTAGCCGGGATATGAATGCCAACATACATATCGCCAACCTTGATACCAAATTTTTCAAACGCAATATCTGTGGGTTGAATGCAATATTGCAGGCGACCAAGCTGGAATAAATAGAACTTCAAATGTCTTGACAACCAGCCAACATTGCCAAGGTACAGTTCACCCTTCAATTCGCTGAATTTCTCACAGTTGAGAACAATGTCAGATAAGGTATCCAGCATAATCTTCTCCGGAATACCCTTCTCTATGTACTGCTTCTCAACAGCTTCACACATATACAGATACGCAAGCAAATTCTTTTTGCCGTCCTCACAGGACAAAGGATAAGTAGAAATTTCCGTATCCGGAGAAATGGAAATCGTATTCAGCGCTTCATAAAATTCAGCATCGAATTTACTGTCAAAGCCCAGTCTTTTATACCATTTTTCAATAATTACTTTTGTATCACAATTTGCCATATTGCATCTCTCTTTTGGGTGGATCAAAGTTATCGTTATTATGCACCGGGTTAAAAGGAAACGCAATACAATAATATTGTTTTATTTGCAAATACTATGGTCAAATAAGCTTATGGAGGAAGCCATATGTGCACAGCCATTACCTTTCAAACAAAAGACCACTACTTTGGACGCAATCTGGATTTAGAATATGCTTATCGGGAAAGCGTAACAATTACACCGCGAAATTTCCCATTTTCATTTCGCAGATGTGCACCCACTGAAACGCACTATGCTATAATCGGTATGGCTATGATAGATAACGGATATCCGCTGTATTATGACGCCACCAATGAACACGGTCTGAGTATGGCAGGATTAAATTTCCCGGGAAATGCAATTTACCAGCAAGAAAAGGCCGGTATGGATAACATTGCGCCCTTTGAGTTCATACCGTGGATTCTTGGGCAGTGCATAAACTTGGAACAGGCAGAAGAAAAGCTCAAAAATCTGAATCTGGTAGACATCTCATACAGCAGTCAATTTCCTCAGACACCCCTTCATTGGATCATTGCAGATCGCAGACGCACGATTGTCGTGGAACCCACCGCAGATGGAATAAAAGTATTTGATAACCCTTTTGGGGTACTGACAAACAACCCGCCCTTTGACTACCATATGCACAATCTGTCCAATTATTTGAATTTAACAAGCGATGAGGCTGTCAACCGTTTTGCGCCGGATTATCCGATTACGCCGTACAGCAGAGGTATGGGCGCAATTGGACTTCCCGGCGACCTGTCGTCTCCATCCCGTTTTGTAAAGGCAGCATTTACTAAGCTAAATTCTGTATGCCGGGACTCAGAATCTGCAAGCATCAGTCAGTTTTTCCACATTCTCGCCTCAGTGGCGCAGCAACAAGGCTGTGTCAAAGTAGGTCCGCACTATGAGAAAACTGTCTACACCAGTTGCTGCAATGTGGACAAAGGTATATACTACTACACCACCTATGAAAATTCTCAAATTACCGGTGTAAATATGCACCACACCGACCTAAACAGTCGGACATTAACTGCCTTTCCATTGATAAAAGGCCAGCAAATACGAATGGAGAACTAAAAAACGGGTCTGTCTTAAAACAGAGCCGTTATTATCTACTAATAGCATTTTCGATATACGCGCCAACCTCGTTGGGTGCAATGTCCAAAACAAGGGAAAACTCAGCGTTGAGCAGATTCTCGGCATCGCGAAGAAAATTTGCATCACACATATGAAATTTGCGCCCTTGTGCAAGCAAAGCATCTCTATGGATATGCAATGCTTTGATCATAGATATCAGCGCCGCACGGTCGCCCTGGGTAATTAACTCCCGGTAACGCTGCTTCCTCTGATTCTCGTCGGAAATCCATGCGTCATTTCCTGCATCAGAAGACGACAGCAATGTATCCAACTGCTGTTTTGTCAGCACCGGTTTCAGCTTTGCCACAGCGGCAGCATTTTGGCAAGGTACATAATAGCGGTCGTCAGGCTGATTAACAGGCTTCAATACATAATACTCAATACATTTTTTGCCGCTGTATTGTTCTTCCTTCCCAAGAATCTCACATACACCGTGAATACCGTAAATTACACGGCTCCCCTGCTCAAACAATGCACTCACCTCCAACCGGGATACTTTTCCTATATTATAACATATTAGAAAAATGATTGCATATGGTAAAAACGCCGAAAAAACGCCCAGTATTTCTTTGCTAAAATTCACATTTTCGTATATAATCCGCCGCCTCTCGCACTATGCCGAAATTTAACCGGAGTGGAAAGGAAAAATTAAGAAAAATTCCCTCTTTATTTACCGCAAATTTAGGTATATAATGGTGCTATGTAACATTAGGAGGAATTCGTGTGAGAATTGTAATTAAAATCGGCACAAGCACCCTTGCCTATCCCACAGGGCACCTGAACATCCGTCGTGTGGAACAGCTTTGCAAGGTTATCAGCAACATTAAAAATGCAGGAAATCAAGTAATTGTCGTATCCTCCGGCGCTATTGCTATGGGTATCGGCAAGCTGGGACTGCGGGAACGCCCCAAGGATATTCCCACAAAGCAGGCTGCCGCCGCCGTGGGTCAATGTGAGCTGATGTACATATATGACGAACTGTTTGGAAAATTTAACCACACTGTCGCGCAGCTGCTGATTACCGGTGAAGATGTTGAAAATGAAACGCGCCACAACAATTTCAGCAATACCCTGGCGCGGCTTATGGATTTGGATGCCATTCCGGTTATCAATGAAAATGATACCGTTGCCACAAAGGAAATCGTCATCGGTGATAATGACACCCTTGCCGCTATTGTGGCGCAGAGTGTTAAGGCGGATAAACTGGTGCTGCTGAGCGACATTGACGGACTCTACACCGCCGATCCTCACAAGGATGAAAATGCTCAACTGATACCCACAATCAATAGAATTGATGAGAGTATTTTGGCGTTGGCAGGTTGCAGCAGTAGCAATCTGGGTACAGGCGGTATGGTAACCAAGTTGGAAGCTGCGAAAATTTGTATGAGCTGTGGCTGTGATATGATTATCACCAACGGCGATAATCCCAACAATCTTTATGACATTTTGGATGGCAAAAAGATTGGCACTACCTTTACGGAGAAAGCATATGACTGAAATGTTACAAGCTGCAAAGGTTGCAAAGGCAGAAGTTGCCCTGCTTTCCACGAAACAGAAAAACAAAGCTTTGCACGCGATGGCAGATGCATTGCTTGACCAACTGGATAATATCCTGGCGGCAAATGAAGGAGATCTTACAGCCGCTGCCGATACCATCTCCCCTGTTATGCTGGACAGACTCCGTCTGACACCGGAGAGGATTTCCGGTATGGCCCGGGGCATTCGGGATGTTGCGGCACTGCCGGATCCCGTAGGTCTGGAACTGGATGAATATATCAGAGCAGATGGGCTTAAAATCAGAAAAGTATCCTGCCCCATCGGTGTGGTGGCAATCATCTACGAGAGCCGTCCCAATGTAACTTCCGATGCTGCTGCATTGGCGCTGAAAAGCGGAAATGTGTGTATTCTGCGTGGCGGCAAGGAGGCATACCGTTCTGCCAGCGCCATCGTAGATGCCCTGCGCTCTGGCCTGCGCTGCGCCGGTATCACGGAAAACGCGGTCAATCTTGTATCTGATACATCCCGTGAAAGCGCTACCAAGCTGATGAAAGCTCAGGGGTATGTAGATCTTTTGATTCCCCGTGGCGGCGCAGGTCTGATTAACGCCTGTGTACAGCAGGCAACTGTTCCGTGCATTGCAACCGGTACAGGAATCTGCCACGTATATGTTGAAAAAACCGCTGACCTGGCTATGGCGCTTAACATTATTGAAAACGCCAAAACCAGCCGCCCCAGCGTTTGTAACGCGGCCGAGGTGCTGCTGGTGGATAAGGAAATTGCACGTGCCTTCCTGCCTATGGTATATGACCGTTTGGCAAAGAACCGGGTTCAGCCGGTGGAGCTGCGGCTGGACGAATATGCTGCTGAAATCATTCCCGGAACACCTGCGACGGAAAAAGACTATGACACAGAATTCTTAGACTATATTCTGGCGGTCAGATGTGTGGACGGAGTAGCTGACGCAGTCAAACACATTACTTCCCATTCCACAGGACACAGCGAAGCTATGGTAACGAACAGCAGCGCAGCAAAGGCAGTGTTCACCCTGGGCATTGATAGCGCTGCGGTGTATGTAAACGCCTCCACACGGTTTACCGATGGCGGCGAATTCGGTCTTGGCTGCGAAATGGGCATCTCCACCCAAAAGCTCCACGCAAGAGGCCCTATGGGACTGCGGGAGCTGACCAGCTACAAATATATTATTGACGGCGATGGGCACATCAGATAGGAGAATGGTATGAAATACGGCTTCATTGGCTGCGGCAATATGGGTAGCGCAATTGCTAAGGCATTATCGATAAAAACAGGCGATATGATTTTAACCGACCGCAGCGGAAAAGCAGCAGCGCTGGCTGCCAGCCTTGGCTGCGCATACGGAGATAATCAAACAGTCGCGGCAAGCTGCCACAGAATCTTTCTTGGTGTAAAGCCACAAATGATGGAAGAGGTTCTTAAACCCCTACAAGGGATTTTCGCTGAGAAAAAGCCGCTTTTAATTTCTATGGCTGCGGGGCTTACCACCCAGCGTATCGCAGAAATGGCAGGCACTTCCCTGCCAATTATCCGCATTATGCCCAACACACCGGTATCTGTTGGCGCGGGTATGACTTTGTACTGCCACAATGATTTCGTCGATGGTGAAACCCTTGCTGACTTTTTGTCTGATGTGTCAGCCTGCGGACAGTGGGATCTGTTGGACGAAAACCTAATTGATGCAGCGGGCGTGGTTTCCGGCTGCGGTCCTGCGTATATGTATATGTTTATGGACGCCCTGGCAGAGGGTGCAGCAAGCTGTGGTGTTCCCAAGGATAAGGCATTATCCTATGCCGCAGCTACAATGATCGGCGCTGCAAAAATGGTGCAACAGACCGGACAATCTCCGGAAAACCTTAAAAATGCAGTCTGCTCCCCTGGTGGCAGCACCATTGCCGGTGTGCGCGCATTGGAAAAGGCAGAATTTTCCGATGCGGTTATAGACTGCGTGAACGCTGCATTCAAGCGAAATCAAGAGCTTGGCAAATAAAACAAAAAAGAGGAAAGCCTATGGATTACGATGTATTGCTGGATTTAGCAGCAAGCCTTGGATATAGGTTGGCAATGTCCGGTGCGGAAACCTTCCGCATTGAAGAAAGCATCAACAGAATCCTGACCGCCTATGGTATTCAATCGGAGGTCTTTGCTATCCCCAATTCTATGACCATAAGTATACGAACCCCCGATGGCAAACAGACCACAAAAATGCGGCGAATTGGCTACCACGGCAATGATTTGGACGCTGTTGAGAAATACAACTCCCTCAGCAGAAGGATTTGCAATGAAAAGCCGTCCCCGGTGGTGGCAATGAAGTGGTTAAAGGAAACGGATCAATCCAGAATTGGCTATAAACTACCTGCCATTCTCCTGGGTGGTTTTCTAAGCGCAGCCGGATTCTCCGTTTTCTTTGGCGGAACACTGGTTGATTCCCTGTGCGCTGGCCTTTGCGGAATACTGCTATGCTTAGTTGACCGCTTTCTTGACAAATTTAAAACCAACGAATTTTTCAGAACCATTGCAAATGCATTTATTATGGCGTTTGCGGCGTATGCAACCGGCCGCATTGGTATGGCTGACAACACCGACGCCGTGGTTATCGGCGCATTGATGATTCTGGTTCCCGGACTGCTATTCACTAATGCTATGCGGGATATTATATTTGGGGATACAAACTCCGGAATCAACCGTATTGTGCAGGTGCTCTTAATCGCAGCTGCGCTTGCGCTTGGCACGGGTTCAGCATTAAAGCTTGCCAATGCGCTTTGGGTAATGCCGCAAAATCCGCCTATGATACAATGGGGACCTGTTGTTCAGTGCGTTGCAACAATGATTGGCTGTATTGGCTTTTCTTTTCTGTTTAACATCCACGGATTTGGCATATTGCTGTGCGCCTTTGGCGGTGCCCTTTCCTGGGCAACCTATTGCCTGGCCGCGTTTCTTGGTTTCTCAGGTCTCATGAGTAGCTTTCTTGCCGCTCTGGTAGCTGCATGCTATTCTGAAATTATGGCGCGCGTGAGAAAATTCCCCGCTATCTCCTATCTTGTGATCGCTATTTTTCCCCTTATTCCGGGAGCAGGTGTCTATTTTACCACAAACTATCTTGTCATGGGTGATATAGCAAGCTTTGCGGACAACGGCAGACAGACCATTGCCGTAGCCGGTGTAATTGCGGTAGGCATTCTGATGATCTCCACAATTGTAAGATTGTGGAATGAATGGAAGCAACATAAGCGCTAAAAAAGAGCCTCAATAGGGACAACGCTCCGTAAGGAAGTATTGGTTTTGAACGACCCCTTTTCCGCTTAACCGCATAAAAAATCTCCGAAATGCGTCAGCATTCCGGAGATTTTGTTATTTGTTCATCGAAAAAGTTGCCACTTCAAAACTGCTTAGCACCTGAAAAGCGCAGGTGTTTCTGCCAGTCAAGGTAAAAAGCGCAGAAATACTCGGTGTATTTCCAGCATTTTTAACGCCGAATGGCGGGAACATATGCGCTTTTTCAGGCATTACTCCCTTATGGAGTGTTGCCCAAAGGGCTCTTTTTTGATTAGTTTTCCTTATTCTTAGCGGCCTTCTTGGCAGCCTTTTCTTTTGCCTTCTGTTCCTGACGCTTTGCCGCCTCTTCCTTTGCAGCTTCCGCAGCAGTCTCATTGGTGGACAATGCCCACTTGGCAAATTCAATGCGAACCTGATCAGCGCCGGTTTCCAGCACGAACTTATCACTCTTGACATCTACAACCTTACCCACAATACCGCCAATGGTGGTTACCTGGTCGCCGTTCTTCATAGCAGAGCGCATCTGCTCAGCTTCCTTCTTGCGCTTGTTCTCGGGCCGAATCAGCATAAAATAGAATACAGCGACCATAATCAGCAGCATAGGCAGCATACCCAAAAGGCCACCGCCCTGCTGGGTGTCTGTTGCAGCAGCTTCTAAAAATTGTAACATTGGACTAACTCCTTTATTATTTTATTAACGAGCCTATTATACCATTATTCCCATAAATTGCAAGCCAATTTTAGATTCTGCGGCTCAATTTTTCAGAATATTCACATCTAAACTGCTGGAATGTGCCACAATCCAGGGCATTGCGAATGCGCTCCATAAGCTTATTGTAAAAATACAGATTGTGCATGACGCTCAGCCGCATGGCAAGCATCTCCTCAGCAACAAATAAATGCCGAATATAGGCTCTGGAATACCGGCGACATACCGGGCAGTCGCACTCCGGATCAATGGGCGACAGGTCATTTGCATATTTGGCATTTTTCAGATTAATTGCTCCCTGCCAGGTAAAGAGCCTTGCGTGGCGGGCGTTTCTTGCCGGCATCACACAGTCAAAGAAATCCACACCTCTATATACTGCTTCAATGATGTTGGTGGGAGTTCCCACGCCCATCAAGTACCGGGTTTTATCCTTGGGCATATGGAGTTCCACTGCCTCAATAATATCGTACATCTCCTGGGCAGTTTCACCCACAGCAAGGCCGCCGATGGCATAACCGGGCAAATCCAAATCCGCAATCCGTTTCATATGGTCAACGCGAATATCCGCATAGGTACCGCCCTGATTGATGCCCCATAGCAACTGCTCCCTGTTCACCGTATCCGGCAGGCTGTTCAGCCGCGCATTCTCTGCCTTGCAACGCACCAACCAACGGTAAGTGCGGTCAACACTCTGTTTTACATATTCCCGGGGGGCGGGGTTTTCGATACACTCATCAAATGCCATACAGATATCCGAGCCTAAATTGGACTGGATTCGCATACTCTCCTCCGGACCCATAAAAATTTTATGGCCGTCAATATGAGATGCAAAGGTTACGCCTTCTTCCTTAATTTTCCGCAAAGAAGCAAGACTGAACACCTGAAATCCACCGGAATCGGTGAGAATCGGTCCATCCCAGGTCATAAATTTATGCAAGCCACCGCACTGCTTCACCAGTTCATCACCGGGACGCAGGTGCAGGTGATAGGTGTTGCTCAGCTCCACCTGACAGCCGATATCCTTCAAATCCTTGGCGCTCAATGCACCTTTAATCGCGCCCTGGGTACCAACATTCATAAATACCGGGGTCTGCACCGTGCCGTGGGCGCAGGTAAACACACCCCGACGGGCATTTCCCTCTGTTTTTAATACTTCAAACATAGCATTCTCCTATATAATACACATTGCATCACCGAAAGAAAAGAAACGGTAGCGCTGCTGCACTGCCTCATTATAGGCAGACAACACATACTCCCGACCGGCAAAGGCGGAAACCAACATCACCAGCGTGCTTTCCGGCAGGTGGAAATTGGTAATGAGTCCGTCCATAGCCTTAAATGTATAGCCAGGGTAAATAAAAATTTCTGTCCATTTTGAACCGGCAGAAAATGTGCCGTCCTCCCCCACCAGAGATTCCAGAGTTCTGCATGAGGTAGTTCCAACACAAATAATCCGTCCGCCGTTTTGTCTTGTTTTATTCAGTAGCTCTGCTGTCTCAGCGTTCATAATACACAACTCTGAATGCATATGGTGGTCAGTTATCTCGTCAGCCTTCACCGGTCTGAAAGTGCCTAAACCAACATGCAATGTAACAAAGGCCGTACGAACACCCTTATCGCGGATCTTGTTCAACAGTTCATTGGTAAAATGCAGTCCCGCAGTGGGTGCCGCCGCAGAGCCTACCTCACGGGAGTATACGGTCTGATACCGCTCCTTGTCTTGCAGCTCTGCCTTGATGTAGGGCGGAAGGGGCATTTTACCCAGCTGCTCCAATACTTCCATAAATATTCCGTCATAATGGAATTGGACCACCCGGTTTCCGTCCGGAAGCACAGCAACAACAGTAGCAGTTAGTTTACCGTTGCCAAAAACGACCTCCTGCCCTTCCAGCAGCTTTCTGCCGGGCTTTGCCAAACATTCCCACTTCTTATCCCCTAAGTCTTTCAGCAGCAAAAGCTCCACTGCGCCGCCTGTGGGACGGTTACCCAGCAGTCGCGCCGGTAACACCCGGGAGTCATTCATCACAAGGCAATCGCCGGGGTTGAGGTAATCCAGAATATCAGAAAAATGCCGGTGCTCCACTTCCCCGGTCTGCTTATTTAAGACCAGCAAGCGGGAAGTATCCCTTTGCTCCAATGGTGTTTGAGCAATCAGTTCCTCCGGCAGATCATACCAAAAATCATGGGTCTTCAAGGACTCGCCCTCCAAAAACATCTTTTCGTTAAATTATAGACCATTTTTCCGCAATTTGCAACACGCAAATACATTGCTAACTGCATAGACTGATTTGGAGGTGTGTTTTATGAATAAGCCGTTATTCAGCGGAGCTTGTACGGCGTTGGTAACGCCGTTTTTGAATGATAAAGTTAATTATCCCATGATGGAACAGCTACTGCGCAGGCAGATAAATGCCGGTATTCCGGCAGTCGTAATTGCGGGTACTACCGGCGAATCCCCTACTCTTTCTGACAGAGAGAAAATTGAGCTGTTTCGCAGGTGCAAGGAATATGCTGGTGATGCCTGTACCATTATTGCCGGCACAGGCACAAATGCCACCGACCACGCAGTGGCGCTCAGCGTTGCCGCAGAGGAAGCCGGCGCTGACGCACTGCTGGTGGTATCCCCCTACTACAACAAAGCAACACCGGATGGACTGGTTGCACACTATCTTTCCATAGCGCACAGCGTCAGTCTGCCCGTGATCATCTACAATGTGCCAAGCCGCACCGGTGTGGACATTCCCGTATCCGTGTACCAGCGCCTTGCAAGAATTCCCAACATTGTGGGTGTAAAGGAAGCAAGTACGGACATTACAAAAATTGCAAGAATTCTTCACGCCTGTAGGCCGGATTTTGCTGTATGGTCCGGTAATGATGACCAGATTGTACCGGCAATGGCATTGGGCGCCAAGGGTGTGATTTCGGTGCTGTCCAATGTATGTCCGGAGGAGACCAACGCAATGTGCAGCGCGGCGCTAAACGGTGATTTTGCCACTGCCGCGGCTATGCAGAGGCAGTTTCTTCCACTTATTGATCTTTTGTTCTGCGAGGTCAACCCCATTCCGGTCAAAGAGGCTATGAAATTGATTGGATTTGACTGCGGCAGCTGCCGCCTGCCCCTTTGTAAATTATCAAAAGAACATCGCGCACAATTAGAGCAATACTTTGCATAGAAAAAATCCCTTAGGGCGTACCCTAAGGGATTTTTCATCAATTGTCAATATCAAATGCTTCCAGGTTTGTTTTTGCGACTACCTTGCTATCGCCGTGTTTCACAAACAGCATTGTTACAAAAGAACCTGCCACAAACAGCGCAGCATAGGGGAACAAAACACCCATTCCCAGCTTGTCCATCAGGAATCCGGAAACCATTGGTGTCAGCGTTTGTGCTGCCATAGAGGCTGTATAATAGTAACCGGTATACTTGCCTACATCACCATCCGAACACAGCTCCACAACCATTGGGAAGGAATTCACATTGATGGTTGCCCAGGCCACACCTGCCAGCACAAAAATGCCGATCATCATCACTACGGGGGTTTGCGCATTTACAAACCAAGCCAGTCCAAAGGCTACTGCAAGCAGCGCAACGCCAATCAAAATGGCTTTCTTTCTGCCGATTTTGGACGATAGAATGCCAACAGGCACAAAGGAAACTATGGCAGCGCCGGTGCCGATCATAAGGGTCATATTAAAGTCCTTACCCAACCGGTTGGAGGCGTACACACTGTACTTACTGCTGACTGCATTGTAACCGAAATACCACAAAATTACCGATGCCAGCAGTAGAATCAGCGACAGCTTTTCACCCCTGGTGAGCTTGCGCTTAGCGGTTGTATCTGCCGAGGTATCCGCCTCAGTTGATTCTTCCTGCATTTCCTTTGCCCAGGCCGGCTCTTTCACCTTCACAAGAAATACAATCAGCGCAACAACCATCAGAGCTGCAACTGCGCCAAAGTAGCCCACATAGCTCATCATAGCGTTCTTAGGCGCATCCGTTGCGAAAACCTTACCCAGCACCAGTACCAGAATACCGCCGGTGTAGCCCATCAAGTTAATAATGGCATTGGCTTTACTGCGCAAGGGTTTTGCCGTTACATCCGGCATCAGCGCCACAGCCGGAGACCGGAAGACTGCCATTGCGATGAGCAGCAGCAATAAAATTGCCACAAAAAGCATCAGCGCGCCGGGATTTGCAGTGGTAACCTGCCAGATATATGCCTGCCGCGCCGGCACAACATAATCCACATAATCCTGATTGGTTATTTTCTTGCCGTCCTTGTTGAGAATCTGACTTTGAATATTTACAAAGTCTTCCCGGGAAATCTCCTCGGAAAGTACAAAGGTCTCTTCGGTAAGGGTTGCTGATTCTTTATTAGGCTTGACGATCTCTTTGTTAGCTTGGCTGTCGTAAATGATGCCAAGGGCAACCGGATCATCCACCGCGGATACCTTATCAATATTTTTCAGCTGGCTCATATCCGCAAGAGACAAAACAATCAGCAGCATCACCGCCACAATTGTACCGGCGCGAATAAAGGGAGTCCGCCGACCGCTCCTTGCCTTACATTTGTCGGACAATGTACCAAACAAAGGCAACAGGAACAGCGCAAGAATGTTATCCAGCGCCATAATAGCGCCCGACCAAAACTGAGACATACCGAATTTATTGGTCAAAATCAGAGGAATGATGCTGTCATAGGCCTGCCAGAAGGCAAGGATCAGAAAGAAAGCAAAACCTACATAAATGGTGCGTTTGGTGTTCAGCTTCATAGGATACCCTCCAAACCGTTATATATCTGTTACTTAGCCGAGAATTGCCTTGTGGAATACCTTTTTGCCTTTGCGGATTTTCACGCCCTCAGTAAGCATCTCCCGGGTAACCGCAAATTGAGCAGAGGGAACTTTCTCGTCATTAACAAGGACACCGCCCTGCTCTACCAGCTGACGCGCCTGCTTATTGGACGGCGCAAGACCGCAAAGCACCATCAGGTTCAAAATGCCGATTTTGCCGTCAGTAAGCTGCTCATCGGTAATGACTGTGGAAGGCATATTGGCATCATCACCGCCACCGGCAAACAGCGCCTTAGCTGCCGCCTGGGCCTTTTCCGCCTCCTCCTCACCGTGCACCAGCTTGGTCAGCTCGTACGCAAGGATTTCCTTAGCGGTGTTCAGCTGCGCGTCCTTCCAGGAGTCCATCTCATTGATCTGCTCCAAGGGCAGGAAGGTCAGCATACGGATGCATTTGAGAACATCGGAGTCCTCCACATTCCGCCAGTACTGGTAGAAATCAAAGGGAGATGTCTTATTGGGATCCAGCCACACTGCTCTCTTGGCGGTCTTGCCCATCTTCTTGCCCTCAGAGTTCAAAAGCAGGGTGATGGTCATTGCATGGGCATCCTTACCCAGCTTGCGGCGGATCAGCTCTGTGCCGCCCAGCATATTGCTCCACTGGTCATTACCGCCAAACTGCATATTGCAGCCGTAGTGCTGATACAGATAGTAAAAATCGTAGGACTGCATGGGCATATAGTTAAATTCCAGGAAGGACAGCCCCTTCTCCATTCTCTGCTTGAAGCACTCTGCGCGGAGCATATTGTTCACAGAGAAACAGCCGCCGATCTCCCGAATAAAGTCCACATAGTTCAGTTTCAGCAGCCAGTCGGCGTTGTTAACCATCCTAGCCTTGTCTTCGCCAAACTCTATGAAGCGTTCCATCTGCTTTTTGAAGCATTCGCAGTTGTGCGCAATGGTTTCCTGGGTCATCATAGAGCGCATATCCGTTCTGCCGGAGGGGTCGCCAATCATGGCCGTGCCGCCGCCGATGAGCGCAATGGGCTTATTGCCTGCCATTTGCAGCCGCTTCATCAGGCACAGCGCCATAAAATGACCCACATGAAGAGAATCAGCAGTGGGGTCAAAGCCAATATAGAAGGTCGCCTTGCCGTTATCAATCATCTCACGGATTTCTTCCTCGTTGGTTACCTGGGCAATTAAGCCTCTGGCAACCAGCTCGTCATATACTTTCATTTTCTTTCCTCCAAAAAAACAAGCCCTCTGTCCCAAAAAGGACAGAGGGCGTAATTTACGCGGTACCACCTCTGATTCAGCACAACCTCGCAGCTGTACCCTCAAAGCGTTCAAAACGCTATGCTGTATCGGGCATACCCGTCCTTCCCTACTTCGGTTCAGGAAAGCCGCTCCGGGAGGTAACTTGGGCAAAATCCTGCACTGCCTCGCACCCACCGGCAGCTCTCTTTCGTCAGAAAAATGCTTACTTCATCCCATCAATGCGTTGCAACTATCCTAACAAAATTTACATCATTTGTCAAGGGTCAGCCGCCCAGCATCTCCGCTGCGCTTTGCAGCGTTGTTTCCGTAATATTGGCGCCGCCGATAATACGAGCAAGCTCCCGTTTTCTGCCATCAAAGTCCAATGGTGTAACGGTTGTGTATGTACGGCCTGCCCGCTCCTGCTTATCGATCAGCAGATGGGTACTTGCCAGCGCTGCCAGCTGCGGCAAATGGGTTACACACAGAACCTGCTTATTTCTTGACACACTGCGGAGCTTTTCTGCTACCTTTTGGGCAGCGCGGCCGGAAACGCCGGTATCCACCTCATCAAAAATCAGTGTAGCAACACTGTCCTGCTCCGCCAGTACATTTTTCATTGCCAGCATAATGCGGGCAAGTTCACCGCCGGAGGCCACCTTGCTCAGGGGTTTCAGCGCTTCGCCTGCATTGGCGGACATATAAAATGCAACAGCATCTGCACCATTGGCAGACAGCTCAGTTTCGGTAAAATTGCAGGCAAACTGCACCTTGGGCATATCCAGCTGTTCCAGTTCTGTGAGAATTCGTTCCGTTAGCTGCTCGGCAGCACATACACGACTTTCACGCAGCTTTATAGCCGATTCATTGGCTGTTAGCTCTGCCGCAGTCAGCTTCTTTTTCAGTCGCTCTACGGTATCATCGGCAAATTCAATCTTATCCAGCTCTTCTATGGCGTTTTCCAAGTAGTCCAAAATATCGCCGCAGGTTGCGCCGTATTTTCTGCGCAGGCGGTGAATCACATCCAACCGGGATTCTATTTGTTCCAGCTCATCAGCGGAGTAGCTTAAATCGTCCCGCAGATCCCGAACTTCCTCTGCCGCATCCTGCACCTGATACATTAGATCTGCCACACGCTCGTGAAGAGAGGCAAAGGCATCGGTGAAACGAGAAAGTCTGGACAGTTCCCGCTCCGCCTCTGCAAGCAGCGCAGCTGCGCCATCGGAATCATCATCTCCGTACAGGCAAGCCACCGCAGTATTCACCCCGTCGCTAATTTTTTCGGCATTTTGCAGAACCTTTCGCCGCTGCTCTAACACCTCGTCCTCGTCAATCTGCAAATCCGCTTTGGAAATCTCTTCAATTTGATAGCGAAGAGTCTCCATACGCCGGAGCTTTTCGCCCTCATCCATAGACAGCTGCTGAATCTCACGGCGCAAGTTCATAACCGCTTCAAATTGTGTCCGGTACGCTGCCTGAATGGCATCATTTTCTGCAAATGCGTCCAAAAATACCAAATGATTATTTTCATCAAACAGAGATGCCGAATCGTGTTGACCGTGAATATTGATAAGTTGAATGCCCAATTTACGCAGAATGGAAACCGTTACCAGCGCACCGTTTACTCTGCAAACATTTTTGCCGTCTAAGTAAACATCCCGGTGAATAACCAGTTCCGAATCATAAGGTACGCCGTTTTCTGCAAACCAGGGCAGCTCGGGCACATCGGTAAAGATACCCCGTACAGATGCCATATCCGCGCCGGTACGAATCATATCCCGGTAAGCCCGTTCACCCAAAATAGCGGAAATCGCATCTATAACGATAGATTTACCAGCGCCGGTTTCACCTGTCAGAACATTAAAACCGGCATCAAACGAGATATCTGCGCACTCGATGACCGCAATATTTTCAATATGCAGAAGACTCAGCACGCAAGACACCTCCTTAGCTCAGTAAATTCTTAATTTCGCCGCAGAACGATGCGGCAGTGTTCATATCCCGCATAACCACCATAACCGTATCATCACCGGCAAGGCTGCCTACAACCGCGCTCATATTCATAGCATCAATGGCGGTGGCAGCAGCAGATGCAAGACCCGGCAATGTGCGGATCACAATGATATTCTGCGCGTAATCAAAGCTCACAACGCTCTCACGAAAAATGGTGTTAAGCCGGGAGGAAAATGTACTGTGCAACTCGTTTGCCGAGGTCGTATAGCGATAGGTACCGAGACTGGTTAGCTCTTTAACAATACGCAGTTCCTTAATATCTCTGGAAACCGTTGCCTGCGTTCCCTTAAAGCCTGCCGCCTGCAATTCACTCAGCAGCTGCTCCTGGGTCTCCACATTTTTATTGGAGATAATCTCTAAAATTTTAGCCTGTCTTTGACTTTTCATTCATTACCTCACCCGATCTTAAATTTCATATTTACCACATCAAAGAAGCTGCGGTCCTTTAACCGCACCAATTGGGTGCAAAGATTGGATTTGCGAATGGTTGCCACATCGCCCATATTCATCCGCAGCGCTCTGCCGCCATCCACAGACAGATAGGCATTGCGTCTTGCGTTATGGGTCATAGCAACAGAAACTGTCCGTTTGTCAGATACCACAATGCAGCGGCTGGCTACATCGTGGGCGCATATGGGTGTAACCAAAATACTGTGAGCATCCGGCTCCACAATAGGACCTCCGGCAGACAGACTGTATGCTGTGGAGCCGGTAGGCGTTGACACAATAATGCCGTCGCCGCCGCACTCCATTGCCTGCACGCCGTCGCACTTCACTTCCAGATGCACAATCCTTGCAACAGCACCTTTGGTAATCGCCACATCGTTAAGGCACAGGTCGTGAAAAATGATATCTCTGTCCCGATGCACGGTTACATCCAGCATCATACGGTTATCAATTGCATAATCATCATTGGCAATTCGCGCAAGCTGAGACAGCTCTGTGCTTTCCAGCTCTGCCATAAAGCCCATTGTACCAATGTTCACACCCAGCACCGGAACACCCTGTCTGGTTGCAGCCTTTGCCATATGCAAAAGCGTACCGTCTCCACCGAAACAAATCACCATATCCGCGCCGGGCAGCTCCCGATCCATTCGACTGAAATGTATATCCCGGGGCAAATCGTGGCTTCTGTCCACCTCAAAGGGCAGGCAAACACGGGTATCGATGCCTGCTCCACGCAGAACATCCATCGCCTCCCGCAATGTCTTAAAATTTCTGTCCCGATAGGGATTGGGGGATAAAATAACCCGTTTCAACACCTTCACCCCTTTAATGTCTCGTGGGCATCGGCTACAACCGATGCGGTATCCGGTGCAATTCCTGCCTTGTCCTCCAAGGTCAGATGCGCCAGAAATTCAATATTTCCCTCTGGTCCTTTCACAGGAGAGAAGGTAAGGCCGAGAATTCTAAAATCCAGCTCCTGCGTGAGGGCGACAAAGCTGTCCAGCACCTCTTTGTGAATGGCAGGGTCGCGAACAACGCCTTTTTTGCCCACCTTCTCCTTGCCGGCTTCAAATTGCGGCTTGATCAGGCACAAAACCTGCCCGGTCGGTTTCAAAAAGGTTTTGATAACGGGCAGTACGATACGCAAAGAGATAAAACTCACATCAATGACTGACAGATCCAGCGGCTCACCCAAATCCTCCGGCGTAACATAGCGCACATTGGTGCGCTCCATAACCACGACACGGGGGTCAGAGCGAATCTTCCAGTCCAGCTGGCCGTAGCCTACATCAATGGCAAAAACCTTACTTGCACCCTGTTGCAGCAGGCAATCGGTAAAGCCGCCGGTTGATGCGCCGGAATCACTGCAAACATAACCCGTAGGGTCTACGCCAAAGTCCCGCAGCGCTTTTTCCAGTTTTAAGCCACCACGACTGACATAAGGGCAACCACCGCTTCGTACCTCAATCGGTACATTTTCTTCGTAAGAAATTCCGGGTTTATCTGCTTTTTGCCCGTCCACATACACCAGGCCGCTCATAATAATGGCCTGCGCCTTTGTACGGGTTTCCGCGTAGCCCTGCTCAACCAGAAGTACATCCAGCCGTTTTTTAATTTTCACTGCCGAGTACCTCCGTAACAAAATCCGCAATTGCCTGCGGGCTCAAACCGTAATGGTCATATAGAGTATTCAACGAGCCGTGGCTGATATACTGCCGCCCCAAATCAACACCGTGGATATCAAAATCCTGCAGCTTATACGCCAGCTCCTGGCAAATGCCGCAGTTTCCGCTGGTTTCTTCCAAAACCACCACCGGCTTATCCTTAGGCAGCATTTCAGCAAGCTGTTCTGTGGGAAGTGGTGATAGGGACATCAGACGCAAGACTGTAGCCTCAACACCCTTTTCTGACAGCATTTCTGAGGCACGCATTACATTATCAAGCAGCACACCATAGGTAACGAGCGTTACATCACCACCGCTGCGATGGGTTACAACCGCAGTATTTGGGCCTTGCTTCCACGCAGAATCCGTATATCCGCGGTCGCCTCCGCGGGGATAACGAATGGCAACCGGCCCACACTGCTCCTCCACTGCCCAGGTTAGCATATCGCGCAATTCGTTACGGGATGCAGGCGCCAATACAGTCAGCCCCGGTGCGTGGCGCAGGAAACCAACATCGTAAATGCCGTGATGGGTCTCACCGTCTTCTCCCACAAGACCTGCCCGATCAACAGCCAATACAACGTGCAGATTCAGCATACAAATATCTTGTAAAATCATATCATAGGCGCGCTGTAAGAAGGTGGAATACAACGCAACCACCGGCACCATACCTTGCTTGGCAAGGCCTCCGGCCATAGACACCGCGTGCTCTTCCGCAATACCCACATCGAATAGACGTTTGGGGTATCGTTTCTTAAATTCAAGCAATCCCGTACCGCCGGGCATTGCGGCAGTAATGGCGCACAGGTTGGGATTCCGCTGTGCAAGTTCCAGCATGGTATTACCAAAGACTTCAGAAAAACTCGCAACGGAATTATGGGTCGGTTCGCCGGTTTCAGGATTAAACTTACCGATTCCGTGGAACAGCTTTGGGTGCTCCTGGGCAGGAGCATAGCCTCTTCCCTTTTGGGTAATTGCATGCACCACTACGGGACACTTCATTTCCTTTGCGCGCCGCAGCAGGAGAATCAGCTTTTCCGTATCGTGTCCATCCACTGGGCCCAGATATGCAAAGCCCA
Organism: Faecousia sp.; assembly: GCA_045635105.1. Classification (GTDB taxonomy): domain Bacteria; phylum Bacillota; class Clostridia; order Oscillospirales; family Oscillospiraceae; genus Faecousia. The sequence goes on from JAZRBN010000006.1 coordinate 25,652, forward strand.
TACTCTCAAAGATGGTTTCCGGAATCAGCATACGCCGCAGCTTATCTTTGGTATTATCCAGCACCCGGTAGGTAATGCCGCCGCCGGGAACCTTAGTCAAAAATTCCTTTGTATGCTGTTTCATACCAAGATATCGCTCTTTCGTGCGGAGCTGTCTGAGATGAGATGCCATACCGCCCACATTGCGATCAATGGACAATTCATTGTCATTGAGAACAATCACCATCGGCTCACCGCTGACAGCTGCATCGTTCAGACCCTCAAATGCGATACCACCGGTGGCTGCGCCATCGCCAAGGAGCGTTACAACATTGTATTTTTCGCCCTTCATTGTTCTGGCTCTTGCCATGCCCAGCGCAATGGACACAGAACTGGATGCATGGCCGGCAACAAAGGCATCGGTGTTGCTTTCTGTGGGTTTGGGGAAACCGGCAATGCCACCGAACTGCCGAAGTGTCGCAAACGCATCTCGCCGTCCGGTAAGCATTTTATGAATATAGGACTGATGTCCCACATCAAACACAAGACGGTCAACAGCGGTATTAAACACTGTTTCAATGGCAACCGTTAATTCAACCACACCCAAATTCGACGACATATGACCGCCGGTTTTGGAAACACTGGATACTAAAAACTCACGAATCTCGCTGCAAAGCTGAATTCTATCAGTGGCATTCAGCTTCTTTAAGTCCTGATGAGAGCGGATTTGATCCAACAAATTCACAGGTAACACAACCTTCTCTTTTTTTCTGTAACATTGTTTAATATAATACCATATACTCATTAAATATACAAGTATTATTTAATTTCTGTATAATTTTTCATTTTCCAAATAATTGGAGCGCTGCTTACCGGCAGCGCCCCAATTACATAAAACTCTTATTTAACTGTAAGTTTCACAACGGAGGTATAGACAATATTCCCGGCTGCATCTTTAATTCGACAGCGGTATTGGTACGCGTTATGGCGCGTCTGCGAAATCAAGGAATAATTTGCGGTTTTGCCATTAGCCGTGGAAACATTTGTCCAGGTGCCGGTAGAGGATGTTCGGTACTGCCACTGATAGGTCAAGCCCTTACCGGTTGCAGAAACTGTAAACTTAGCTGTTGCGCCGGATTTAACAACCCTATTCACCGGCTGGGTCTGAATACCCAATACATTTAAGGTAACCACATTGGTATAGACCGTATTACCTGCGCTGTCTTTAATCCGGCAGCGATATTGATAACCATTGTGTCGGGTTTGTGTCGACAGAGAATAGTTTGCCGTCTTGCCATTTGCAGCAGAAACATTCGTCCAGCTTCCGTTAGAAGATGTGCGGTACTGCCACTGATAGGTCAAGCCCTTGCCGGTTGCAAAAACTGTAAATTTAGCTGTTGCGCCGGATTTTACAACCTTGCTGACCGGCTGAGTCTTAATGCCCAATACATTCAAAGTTACAACATTCGTGTAAACTGTGTTGCCAGCGCTATCCTTAACACGGCAACGGTACTGGTAGCCGTTATGGCGTACCTGGGTGGTCAGGGAGTAATTGGCGCTTTTACCATTAGCCGTGGAAACATTTGTCCAGCTGCCGGATGACGATTTACGATACTGCCACTGATAGGTCAAGCCCTTACCGGTTGCAGAAACTGTAAACTTAGCTGTTACGCCGGATTTTACAACCTTGCTGGCCGGCTGGGTCTTAATACCCAATACATTTAAGGTAACCACATTGGTATAGACCGTATTACCTGCGCTGTCTTTAATCCGGCAGCGATATTGATAGCCATTGTGTCGGGTTTGTGTCGACAGGGAATAGTTTGCCGTCTTGCCATTTGCAGCAGTAACATTTGTCCAGCTTCCGGTAGAAGATGTGCGGTACTGCCACTGATAGGTCAAGCCCTTGCCGGTTGCAGAAACTGTAAACTTAGCCGTTGCGCCAGACTTGACAACCTTGCTGACCGGCTGAGTTGTAACAGAAAAGACAGACAGCTTAACAACCTGGGAGTAATAAGAAAGGCCGTATCTATCTGTAACAACACAACGATACGCATAGCCGTTGTGCCGCGCTTGAACAGAAAGTGTATAATTGGCTGTTTTGCCGTTGGTCGCAGAAACATTGGTCCAATTGCCAGTAGAGGATGTTCTGTACTGCCACTGATAGGTCAAGGAATTGTCAGTGGCCGTTACCTTAAAGGAGGCAGTCTTCCCCACAGCCTTATATTGATTTGTAGGCTGCGCCATGAACCGAACAGGGGTATAACCTGTACATTTTGACGCAGATTGTAACGGCGAATTGTTGTCCATTACATAAATCTCATTCCATTGCTGATAAGTGCCGGCAAAATACACCTTAGACAAGCTGTTACAATTGGAAAATACACCATAGCTGATTTTTTCAAGACTAGCAGGCAAAACAATTGCTGTTAAAGCAGAGCAATCATCGAAAGCCTCCCATTCAAGAGAACTGACAGCGCCGGTAATGATAGCAGTTTTCAGCGCCGTGCACTCCTGGAATGCGCTGCCACCAATTTTTGTTACGCTTTCAGGAATGTAAATATCAGTCAGCGCTGAGCACCCGATAAACGCAATATTTCCAATTTCTGTAACTCCGGACGGTATCGTAACGCTTTCAAGCGCCGAGCAATAACTGAATGCGCCCTCTGGTATTTTGTCAATGCCGTTGCCCAATGTAACGCTCTTTAATGAGGAGCAGCCACAAAACAAGTCCATTCCAATATACAAGACACGATCCGGAATCACAATGCTTGTAAGCGCTATACAATCCTTAAACGCCTCCTGGCAAAGAGAATCCAGATTCTTGCTTAATGTAACACTTTTCAGTTTTGTACAGCCCTGAAAGGCTTTACCGTCTATAAAGGTAACACTATCCGGAATTGTAAGCTTTGTCAGCCCAGTGCAACCACGGAAGGTTTCAAAGCCAATATACTCCACACTGTTGGGAATCGTGATGCTTTTAAGACCTCCGCAGTAACAAAACGCATAATCACTGATACATCTAACTCCCTTGGGAATCGTAACGCTGGTCAATTGACCGCAGAAAGCAAAAGCCCCACTGTAAATAATTTTTGCATCCTTATGAATCGCATAAGTTGTGATAAGATCATTTCTCGGGCCAACAAAAACAACATAAGGATTCTTGGAATTACCAATATAATTACCGTTATCATAAACAGTAACCGGCAAACTGGTACAACCGGAAAAAGCAGCATCTCCAATATAGCTGATACTATTTGGAATGCTGATGGATGTCATAGCGCTGCAACCCTGAAATGCGCCTGCGCTAATAATCATTACACCCTCAGGAATAGTTATACTTTTTAGCGCGGTACAATCTTGAAATGCATAATAGCTTATGGTTGTAAGACTGCTGGGTAGACTTATCTGAGTCAAAGACGAGCAGGAAAGGAATGCGCGGCTGTCAATCATTTCTAAGTTCTTGCCAAGAGTTATGTTTTGCAGCATAGTGCAATAAGCAAAAGAAGAATTGCCAATTGTTTTAACACTGTCAGGCAAAACAATCTTTGTCAGATTTAAGCAATAATCAAAGGCATAATCGTCAATCTTCACGACAGGTTTACCGCCGATTGTCGCGGGTATCGTGAGTGTTCCGGTTGCCTCCTGGTTGCAATCGGTAATAATAACCTCTCCGTTATCTACCATATATTCCAGATCGCTTACACTAGCTGCATCTGCCTGTGCGGGTATAACAAAAACACACAAGAGCAAGACAACAACAGCAAGGACAGCTTTTCGAACTGCGCAATGAAATAACAGCTTCATGATTGCATATCTCCTCTCAATATAGTCGTAACAGTAATATTTTATCTTTATTCCCACAAAAAGTCAATAAAATCAGAAAAAACACCACCCCGGGGTGGTGTTTTCAAAGTTACACGAAGGAGGGATTTGGTTGCATTTTCGCTTTGCGAAAATTAAGGTTCGCCTCCGTCTAGCCGTCGGCGTCAACAGTCCACCGGACTGTTGCATTGAATTGTTCAAATTCCTTTTAGCATAAAATAAAACCCACCAAATGGTGGGTTTTATTTTATGAAATAAGTGACCTATTTTGATACTAAATGCACACCCCTGCCGACCTTTTGCGAAAAGGAACGTGGAACCGTTAATAGATACAGGGTATCGTTAAGAAATTGACGCAGAATGTAGAAGAAAAAGAAATGGTTCTGTGCAGCCAGTAATACACTCACATAACCGCTTCTAATGTAGTATTCTTTTGTTTTACTTTCTCATCAACTCTGATTGACGATATTGTTCCGCAAGAGGAACATCAACAAAGTCCACAGTTTGATCGAAATTCTGTTTCACAACCGCTTTTATCTCATCGAGAGAAACTCTAAAGAACTCCCGGCGTGTGTTAACCATATTCAATTTTCTGTTCTCGAAAGCCTTATGCAACGCCGCTTCCAAGCCCGGAGCATTATCAGAGAAGATCATTGCGTGGACATCAAAACCAAAGGGAACAGATGCATCACCCAACTCATCTATGCGATCCATAGGTTCTAGGCGTCTTGTCATACCAATCTTATACACGCCTTCGCCAAAAGCGCCTACATTAGAAATGATATACACATAGCCTGCCTTTTGATTTGCCTCACGGTAATCGATCTGCTGCATTGAATAGTCCAAAGTAGAAAGTTGCCCTTCCAGTTCCCTCTTTTTCTCTTCTAGTGCAGCAATTTCATTAGGAGCAGCGGTAGCAAGCTGTTGGATAACTTT
>JAZRBN010000007.1:0-47961 GCA_045635105.1 Faecousia sp.
TCCCGGCTTGCAAAGGGGTGGGAGCCGTATACCGCCAGCACAAGGCGATTGTCAGATTTAATTACCTGCCCCTCCCAGCCGGGCGTCGGAACATCGTTTTCCGAGGCGATTACAAAATCCACCTCCTGTTTCAGCGTCGGGGAGGTCAGCTGATTGGTGTGCAGAATATGGTGGGTCAGCTGAATCTCCGGATATTGCTCTAAAAAGGCTTTCAGCGCATCGTGGCAGACCAGAGGACTGGTAAGGCCGATGGTCAGGTGGGTATCGCTGGTCTGCTGGGCCAGGGCGATTTCCTGCCGGGCGGTGTCCAGCGCGCCAAGGGCTGCGCGGGCGTGTTGCAGCAGAATCTGCCCCCGGGTGCTTAAAACAATGTTGCGTCCGCTCCGGTCAAACAGCCGGCAGTTCAGCTCCTTTTCCAGCCTCTGCAAAGTTGCCGTCAGCGCCGGCGGAGAGACAAACAGCTCCTGGGCGGCTGCGGTCAGATTTTGCTTTTCCGCAATTTTCATAAAGTAGCGCAGTTGTTGTTCGTTCATAAAGCACCCACTCCTTTATTATTAATATAAACATTAACAATGCAAAAGTAAAGCGATAATTTAATTTTTTGTTGAATTCTTTATAATAAGGTAAGGAGGTGTTTATGATGGATATAAACAATTTGAAAAAACTATGCGTTGCCGGCAGCGGCACAATGGGCAGACAGATTGCCCTCTGCTCCGCAATTGGCGGCATCGAAACTTACCTGTACGATGTTTCTGCGGCGGCTCTTGAAAATGCTGACAGCTGGGTAAACGAGTATCTGGCAGGCCGGGTGGTCAAGGGCCGTATGACCCAGGAGCAGGTGGACGCTGCCCGGCAAAGAATGCATATTGCGCCTTCTTTGGCAGAGGCGGTAAAGGATGCCCAGCTGGTCATCGAGGCAATTATCGAGCGGCAGGATATTAAGGAAGCCTTCTTCCGGGAGGTTTCCCAGCTGGTCTGCAAGGACACGGTGCTGGCTACCAATTCCAGCTACCTGGTTTCTTCCCTGTTCTGCGATGCGGTGGAAAACCCCGCAAGACTTGCCAACCTGCACTTCTTCCACCCGGCGCTGGTGATGCGGCTGACGGAGGTTGTTTCCGGCGAGCACACCGCAAAGGAGACGGTGGATTTTCTGATGGCGTTCTCCAAGAAGATCGGCAAGACCCCTGTCCACGTGGAGAAGGAAGTGGACGGCTTTGTGGTCAACCGCATTCTCCGGGCGCTGAAAGAGGAGGCCTTCTGGCTGGCTGAGAATGGGGTTTGCGACCCCCAGATGATTGATGTTGCCGTGGAAATGGGTCTGAATCACCCTATGGGACCATTTAAGCTGACAGATATGTCCGGCATTGACATTACCTATTATCAGCAGGACAAGCGTTATCAGGCAACCGGCGAAAAGCCCAAGGGCTATGATTTGATTCGGGAAAAGTTTGAGGCAAACGAGCTGGGTCGCAAGACCGGCCGTGGCTTCTATGACTACACAGAGAAGAAATAAGGAGGGCTTACAGATGGAATTTCCCAAAGGCGCTCTTGACGGACTGGTCATTTTGGATTTGACCCGGGTGCTGTGCGGCCCCTACGGCACTATGTGGCTGGGCGATATGGGCGCAGATATCATTAAAATCGAAAATCCCAACGGCGGCGACGATACCCGCTCCTGGGGCCCCCGGGTAAACGATGAAAGCGCTTATTTTGCCTACATCAACCGGAACAAGCGCAGTGTAACTCTGAATTTGAAAACCCAGGAGGGCAAGGAGCTGTTCTTGCAGCTGGTGGACAAGGCGGACGTGGTGGTGGAAAACTACCGCCCCGGCGTGATGGAACGGATGGGCCTTGGCTACGATGTGCTGTCCAAGCGCAACCCCCGCATTATCTACGCCTCCGCTTCCGGCTTCGGTACATACGGCCCTTACGCCGACCGGCCCGGCTATGATATCATTGCCCAGGCAGCCGGCGGCTTGATGAGCCTGACCGGACACGAAGGCGGCGGTCCTACCCGTTGCGGCACATCCGCGGCGGATATCACCTGCGGTATGAATCTGGTCATCGGTATTCTTGCCAGCGTGATTGCCCGGCAGCATACCGGACGGGGTCAGCGGCTGGAGGTGTCCCTGGTGGATTCCATTGTGGCCTTTACCACCCCGGAGAATATGCGCTACCGGGTAACCGGGCAGATTCCGCCCCGTATCGGCGGCCGGTATGCCAATTTGTGTCCCTACGGCACCTTTGAGGCTAAGGATAAGGAGTTTATTCTGGCCTGCGGCAACCAAAAGCTGTTTGAGATTTTCTGCACCAAGATTTTGGGTCGTCCGGAGGTGCTGGAAGACCCCCGTATGGTGGATGTGGTAGCCAGAACCGAGAACTACCCGGCGGTAAAAGAGCTGGTGGAAAGCTGGTCCAAGACCCTTACCGCCAACGAAGCCATTGCGGCGGTGCAGGCGGTGGGTGTTCCCGCCGGTCCCATCAACGATTTGGAGGACGTGCGGTACGATCCTCACATTGCCGGCGCCCGGGAGATGTTCCCGAAAATTCAGCAGCCCGGCATCGGCGAGCTGGAAGTAACGGCTATGCCCATCAAGTTCGATGATACCAAGGCCACCATCCGTATGCCTGCCCCTGCTCTGGGTCAGCACAATCAGGAGATTTACGGCGGTCTTTTGGGTATTTCCGATGAAGTGCTGGTTTCTTACAAAGAAAAAGGCGCGATTTAAGAGGTGTTTGTTATGAACGAGGTTGTTATTGTAGAAGCCTGCCGGACTGCGGTGGGCAGCTTTGGCGGCAGCTTGAAGCCACTGAACGCGGCAGATTTGGCTGAGGCGGTAATCAAGGGCGTTCTTGACCGCAGCGGTATCTCCGGCGAGCAGGTGGACGAGGTGATTATGGGCCAGTGCCGCCAGTCCTCGGACCATTCCAATGTTGCCCGCTATGCCGCCTTAAAGGCGGGTGTCCCCGATTTTGTGCCGGCAAATACGGTGATGTGCGCCTGCGCATCCGGTATGCTGGCGGTGAGCAACGGCGTCAATTCCATTGCCACCGGGCAGAACAGCGTGGTGCTTGCCGGTGGCACGGAGAGTATGTCCAACGCTATTTTCTATCTGTCCAACGCTCGCTGGGGCGTGGGTACCGGCACAACGGAGTTGAAGGATTCCCTCACCGAGGCTCAGGCCTGTTCCCAGCCCATTGATATGTATGGCCGGTTCAATATGGGTATGACTGCGGAAAATATCGCCCAGCGGATGTCCATTTCCCGGGAGGATCAGGACGCGTTTGCCTTTGCTTCCCAGGAAAAGGCAAAGGCCGCCATCCGGGAGGGTAGATTCAAGGAGGAAATCATCCCCGTAACCGTCCCCCAGGGAAGAAAGAAGCCGGATATTGTCTTTGATACGGACGAATATCCCAGAGAAACCTCCCCCGAAAAGCTGGCGGCATTGAAGCCTGTGTTCAAGGCCGACGGCACGGTAACCGCAGGCAATGCCTCCGGCAGAAACGACGGCGCATCCGCCCTGCTGTTGATGAGCGCGGATAAAGCCAGGGAGCTGGGCTTAAAGCCCCTTGCAAAGATCCGCGCCGTGGCTACCGCCGGCGTTGACCCCCGGTATATGGGTATGGGTCCTGTTCCTGCCACGGAAAAGGCGCTGAAAATGGCGGGTCTGACTATGGACGATATCCAGCTGATTGAGCTGAACGAGGCATTCGCCGCCCAGTCTTTGGGCTGTATCCGGGAAATGAAGCTGGAAGACAGAATGGATATCATCAATGTCAACGGCGGCGCCATTGCGTTGGGACACCCCATCGGCTCCTCCGGCAGCAGAATTATGATTTCTCTGCTCTACGAGCTTCGCCGCCGTGGCCTGCAATACGGTCTTGCTACCTTGTGCGTGGCAGGCGGTATGGGTATGGCAGCGGTGATTGAGGCAATTTAATGATTCAAAGAAAAACCAGCGAGGTGAATTTCACCCCGCTGGTTTTTTCATTTTATCCGAAGTCGTGCCGTTGGGTGCGGCAGCCAAGTTCTTCAAGGACGCAGACGATTTCTTCAATACGCGCAAAACATTCCGGGTCATCAAGGCTGTCGTCGTCCACGATTGCCTTGATTTTTTGTAAGGCTTGGTAGCTTTTATCTGCAATCACTTCCGAAATATCACAATGCAAACCGCGAACAATCACTTCTATATCTCCGTTGGTTAGCGCTTGGGCGAATATTTCTTTATACAATTCCATTTCAAACCCTCCAAATCAGTGGATAGGGGGATTATATCCCCTTAACTATGGGGATTATAAACTCCATAATGAGAGATGTCAAGACAGGAGGGGTGGATGTGATAAAATTTGATAAATTGTGGATAACAATGGAAAAGAAAGGTGTATCCACCTATTGGCTGCGGGAAAAGTGCGGAATTGACAGAAAAACCATTCGCCGACTTCACGCAAATGAGAACATTGAAACCAAAACCCTTAATAAGCTTTGCACCGTGTTGGAGTGCTCTTTGAATGAGATAGCGGAGTTTGTGCCTGACAAGATAGAATAAAAGCCGTGCCGGAACGGAATGATGTTAAATAGGGCTTGTAGGGGCGACGATTCGTCGCCCGCGGGCGGATATTATCCGCCCCTACAATAAAAAAGGGATAATTTTAGGGCGTGTCGCAATATTTGCGACACGCCCTTTTTGTGATTGAATTTTACACCATTGCGCAGGTGATGATAGCCATCTTGTAGACCTCGTCGGCGTTGCAGCCGCGGGACAGGTCGTTGATGGGAGCGGCCAGGCCTTGCAGAATGGGGCCGTAGGCCTCAAAGCCGCCCAGACGCTGAGCGATCTTGTAGCCGATGTTGCCGGCTTCGATGGTGGGGAAGATGAAGGTGTTGGCGTAGCCTGCCACGGGAGAGCCGGGGAATTTCAGCTGACCAACCTCGGGCGCAACGGCGGCATCAAACTGCATTTCGCCGTCGATCATCAGCTCGGGCGCCATTTCCTTGGCAACCAGAGTTGCGTCGTGGGACAGCTGCACAGTGCCGCCCTTGCCGGAGCCGTTGGTGGAGAAGGACAGCATTGCCACCTTGGGGTCAATGCCGAAGACCTTGGCGGTGTTGGCGGTCTCGATGGCAACCTCAGCCAGCTTTCTGGCAGCGGAAACGGTTACATTGCCTTCCTTGTCCACGGAATCCTCGTAGCTCAGGTTGATGGCGCAGTCGCCCATAGCCAGCTTCTCTTCGCCGCGCACCATAATGAAGCAGGAAGAAACCAGGTTCGCGCCCTTCTTGGTCTTCACCAGCTGCAAGGCGGGACGGACAGTGTCGGCGGTGGAGAAGGTAGCGCCGCCCAGCACAGCGTCGGCGTAGCCCATCTTCACCAGCATAGTGCCGAAGTAGTTGCCCTTGGAAAGAGCAGCGCGGCAGTCCTCAGCGCTCATCTTGCCCTTGCGCAGCTCCACCATCTTCTCTACCATAGCGTCCATACCTTCGTAGGTGGTGGGGTCGAGAATTTCCACGCCCTCAATGTTGAAACCGCCCTTGGCGGCGTTGGCCTTAACTTCGTCCACATTGCCCACCAGAATGGGGGTCAGGAAACCGCCCTCCACCAGACGGGCAGTGGCTTCCAAAATACGGGCATCGTGGCCCTCGGTGAAGACGATTTTCCGGGGATTCGCCTTCAAAACCTCAATCATTGCGTTAAACATATTGTTTTCCTCCAAATTTTCAGGGCATAGCCCATATTTTTACAGTTTAATTATACATCAGCAATTCCGGCTTGGCAATAGTTGATTTACACAAAAGGCTTGGAGATTTTGCACAAAGTGGCAATCGGCAATTTGTACAAATGCACTGGCGAAGTTGTACGAATTGCTGTGTTTTGTGTAAAAAATTGTTTACATTTTATGCAGAATGTGCTATTTTGTTGCTATAAGATGTGCAGGAAGAGGGATATTGGAGAATATGCTTCCCGGACATAAAAATCAAAATAAAGAAGGTGTTTTCGTGAAAAAAAGAATTTTAAGTATGTTCCTTGCAATTAGTATAGCGGTGGGCTTGCTGCCTATGACAACCTTTGTTACAAAGGCAGTTGACCCGGTTTCTGCTATGACCGTTACTTTGGCAGGCCAAAGTAAAAAAGATGTATCCGTTTCAGCAGCCGACCCCATAAAGACCATTGTTTTGGAAAATGGCGTGGCTGCGGTAAAGACCGGTGTGGTGGACGGCTGGGTAGTTAAGATGGACTACAATGCCGGCGGTATTCCCACTATGACCTTGAAGAATGCCTCTGCAACCGAGATTACCGCCCGCACGAATAACACCGCCGGGCTGAACATTGCGTTAGAAGGTGAAAATACCCTTGCAAGCGCAACGGGCATTTCTGCCAACGGCCGTAACCTTACATTCAGCGGCTCCGGCACTTTGAACATCACCAATACCGGCACCGGCATCGGTTCCGGCGCGGAAACTGTTACCATTGACGGCGCGATCGTAAATGTTTCCACCGGTTGGTTCGGTATCAATGCAAGCAATCTGGTGATGGAGCGCGGTAGCCTATACGTTACCACCTCCCGCGCTGACAAGTACGCAATCACCGTATCCGGCAGCATCACCGTCAAGGGCGGTGTTGTGGAAGCGTATTCTGCCAAAGGCGCAATGAACGTTGCTCCCGATATGTCTGAGAGTTATGGTTTTACTGCCATTGGCGGCACCAGCAGCACCGATACGGCTGACTATGTTGCAGCAAATGCTACCACTTATAAGTATATTAAGGTAGAAACCGCCGCGCCGGTATCTTATATGACCGTTACGCTTTCCGGCAGCGGCAAGAAGGATATCCCCGTTTCTGAAACCACACCTATTAAGACGGTTGCTCTGGTAGATGGCGTGGCTACGGTATATACCGGCGAAGTGGACGGCTGGGTAGTCAAGATGGACTACAATTCCGGCGTTCCCACCATGACCTTGAAGAACGCCTCTGTTACCGAGATTACCGCCCGTCCGGATAACAATATGCCTCTGAACATTGCGCTGGAAGGCACAAGCACTCTGACAAGCGCAACGGGCATTTCTGCCAACGGCCGTAACCTTACATTCAGCGGCACCGGCACTTTGAATATCACCAACACCGGCACCGGCATCGGTTCCGGCGCGGAAACCGTTACCATTAACGGCGCGACCGTGAATGTTTCCACCGGCTGGTTCGGTATCAACACAAGCAATCTGGTGATGGAGCGCGGCAGCCTGTACGTTACCACCTCCCGCGCCGACAAGTACGCAATCACCGTATCCGGCAGCATCATCATTAAGCGGGGTACAGTGGAAGCGTATTCCGCCAAGGGCGCTATGAGTGTGGCCCCCGACCTGTCCCAGAGCGGTATCTGCACCGCTATCGGTGGCACCAGCAGCACCGATACAGCTGAGTATGTTGCAGCAAATGCTACCAGCTATAAGTACATCAGAATTCAGGCGGTTGACCCGGTCTCTGCGATGACCGTTACTTTGGCCGGCAACAGCAAAAAGGATATTCCTGTTTCGGCAGCCGATCCCGTCAAGACCATTGTTTTGGAAAATGGCGTGGCAGCGGTTAAGACCGGCGAAGTGGATGGCTGGGTTGTGAAGATGGACTACAATGCCGGCGTTCCCATTATGACCTTGAAGAACGCCTCCGCAACCGAGATCACCGCCCGCACAAACAACACAGCCACGCTGAACATTGCGTTAGAAGGTGAAAATACCCTTGCAAGCGCAACAGGCCTTTCGGCAAACGGTTGCGATATTATTATCAGCGGCACAGGTACACTGAATGTTACCAATACCGGCACCGGCATCGGTTCCGGCGCGGAAACTGTTACCATTGACGGCGCGATCGTAAATGTTTCCACCGGTTGGTTCGGTATCAACGCAAGAAATCTGGTGATGGAGTGCGGCAGCCTGTACGTTACCACCTCCCGTGCTGACAAGTACGCAATCACCGTATCCGGCAGTATCACCGTCAAGGGCGGTGTTGTGGAAGCATATTCCGCTAAGGGCGCAGTCAGCGTGGTTCCCGATCTGTCCCAGTATAGCAACTGCACTGCCATTGCCGGCACAAGCAGTGAGGCCGCGGGCGCATACAATGCAGCCAGCGCAACCACCTATAAGTATATTAAAGTCTATGAACATACCCACACTGAGGCAACCCGTACAGAACTCAGCGTATCGGATTGCACGGTTGGCGGTACGCAGAATATAATTACCTACTGCGCTGATTGTGGCGTGGTGCTCAATACTGTGCAGGAAGCGGTTTCTGCGGGTGAGCATACCTACACCAACAATATGGACTACGATTGCGATGTCTGCGGCACTGTTCGGACAGTCTGGACATCCTATATGATCGTTTCCATTTCCGCCAGCAAGAAGCATCTGGACGTTACCCCCGCCACCCCCGTGAAGACCATCGTGATGGAAAATGGCGTGGCAACGGTGAAGATCGGTGAGGCAGACGGCTGGATCGTGAAGGCGGACCTGAACAATGGCGGTATTCCTACTCTCACATTGAGAAATGCCAATGATATCACTGCCATTGAAGCTTGGAGCACCAACACCGCTCCTGTGAACATTGTTCTGGAGGGTGTAAATACCATTACAACCACCAATAACCCCCTCAATGCCAATGGCAGCGCCATTACGTTCAGCGGCACAGGTACTCTGAATGTAACGCCTACCGCCGGCACCGGCATTGGCACCGGCAGTGAAACCGTTACCATCGCCGGCGCCACCGTCAATGTGAGCACCGCCTGGTTTGGTATGACGGTGAATAACCTTGTGGTGGAAAGCGGCAGCCTGAACGTTACCACTTCCCGGGATGATAAGGCGGCCATTAGCGCCTCCGGCAGCATCACCATTAAAGGTGGTACCGTGGAAGTTTATTCCGCTAAAAATGCCATGAGTGTTGCGCCTAACCTGACCCAGTACAGCAGCTATACCGCAGTTGGCGGTGTCAGCAGCGTCTATATCAGCGCCTATGACCCTGCCAGCGCAACTCTGTACAAGTACATCAAGATTGAACCCGGCAGCGGCTCCGGTAGTGAGGAAGAGATTGACGACGGAATCAAGCCGTTCTATGCGGTGGCATGGGACTACATTGATGAAACGCTGACTCCCAATGTCAATGAATGTGTTTTCATCGGTATTACCGTTGCCAACGGCAATGTTTCTTTCAGTATGGATGGCGTTGGCACGGATTTGGATGCCATTGCTGCCCAGATGAAGATGGAAATGGAATCCCGGCCCGAGGGCGCAAGATATTTGTGTATTCCCGGTATTGACCAGGTGCTGTCTATGGCGCCCGAGGCGATTATTTACCTGGATACAGGCGTTGACAAGCTGAAAGAAGAATTCACCAGCTTGATCAATAAGTACTATGCCCTGGGCGGCAAGCTGGATGGCATAGTTGTGGACTTGGAATACCTGCCTATGGGCTCCTGGTATGTCTACGCCCAGGGCTATGGCGGCACCGGTAACAATACAAACATTTACAACGACATTGTCAACCATTCCAAGTATCAAACAGAAGTCCGTCCTTTGTTGGAGGAGCGGGGATTCCAGTTCTTCACGGAAGTTGGCGGCATTAAGTCTGAAATTTGGAGCATTGCTTATAAGCAGGCTGAAACCAATGCCGTGAACCAGTGCATCTGGGACGTGGTTATGCGAATCCGGCTGAGCCAGTATATGAATGAGGCCATTTTTACACCCCTCATTGCCCGGTATCCCAATGCCATTATGTCCGACTATCAGGCCACCGACACCTATGGCTGGTTGAAGGACCTGCACGATGACGGCGGTCGAAAGGTTTACCAGGGCGGCAACTCTATGAAGACCGGCAATGCCTCTAACTACAACTTCTACGGCTCCCGTCCCGGCAACAACTATTATGTGAACGAATCCACCGGCTTGCCCGTTTACAACACCCCTCCCAGCTATTTGAATGCCGTTTATAAGCGGGATCCTTACAATATGCTGCTGTGGGATATGATGAAGGCAAAGAATATGGTGAAGGCTTCCGACGGCGGCCATGTGAATTTCTGGGTAGGCACCTATGATGTTTACTACGGCGGCTATGTGGCTGGCACTTATGCCAACACCCCCTATTACAGCGAACTGCTTCTGCACTTCGGTCTGCTCAATCCCCAGCCCTTCCTGCTGTACCTGTCCAAGGGCGAATATAAGGTAGACGGCGTTGTGGATGTAGAGAAGTACAACGATGCGGTTATGGTGGTGTCCGAAATTTTGGACGAGCTGACCAGACGGGTAGGCGCGGCAAACCGTCAGACCATTGACTTCCCTGTTTCCTGGAATGACGGCTACTTGCTCACCGGTATGTCCGCCGGCGGCAAGAATGTATGGCGGATCACGCCCGATACTGCATATACCTCCCTGCAAGACTTCCGGGTTGCTGATGCGGCTGTGCCCACCTTCACCGTAAACGGAAAGACCGTAACCTTCCCCCAGGGTACTGTTATCGAGACCGCAACCATCAGCCAGGTAGGCTCTTGCGGCTACTGGGTGGAAACCCCTGCAAATGTGGTTCCTGTTGTGAAATCTGTTGCAGACCGCTTTGAGCAGTATCCTGCATACAGCGAAAACTATGAGGGCTTTGAGGCAGGCACCGCATACACCAGCGAAACCGCTCTGCCCGCAGCCACCTGGACTGTAACCGGCACGGCAACCGTGCAGGCACAGGGCGAGAATCAGGTGCTGTCTGTCAACGGAAACTTCTCTCTTACCAACACCCAGCTGCCCCAGAATATCACCGCAGGCGACAGCTATGCAAAGCATCAGGCGTGGCAGGTAACCGTAACTGTGCCCGTAAATATGGATGCAGCGGCAGCGCTGAATCTGCTTACCGCCAATGGCGACAGCGGCGTTAAGATTGCAGGCGGCAAGGCATACTACACCGTCTCCGGCGTGGATACGGAACTGGCTACTTTGTCTGCCGGCACTTATGTGATTAAGAGAGAGCTTGATTTCAGCAATGCAAACGCATTTACCAGTGATTACTATG
Organism: Faecousia sp.; assembly: GCA_045635105.1. GTDB lineage: Bacteria > Bacillota > Clostridia > Oscillospirales > Oscillospiraceae > Faecousia. Next base: position 11,037 of record JAZRBN010000007.1, read on the forward strand.
TATACAGCGCTTCCGGCGCTCTGCTGGGCTCTGCAACAGACATTGCTATGACCGCTATCTCCCTGCCCGTAACCGCCATCGGTATGACCGGCACCAATATGGGCACTGCATCCGTGCAGCTGGATAACTACAAGCTGTACATCACCGGCTTCGAAGGCGACTTTGAGCTTTACGATGCAGAAGGCGGCGTGATCGTTGCTAATGCAACCGTAGCAAGAGATGCAGATACCGCTTACCGGTACTCCTGGGTCAATGCCTCCGATAAGGTAAAGAACGCCACCATCGTGGCCACCTACTACGATGCCAATAACAATCAGCTGTCTCAGGAAGTGGTTAAGACCCTGCGTATGGTTCCCGGCAATGACGGCGTAGAAACCGGCATTGTGGAGCTTGGCGACAAGGGCGCAACGGTTCTGGTAACCTTGGTGTTCAGCGCGGATACCGATCCGGCAGCGGATGACTTTGCCTAAGCACCCAATGAACACCCAGCAAATATAGAAATGGCCCGGGGGATTTTTCCCCGGGCTTTTCTGCATAATTGCAGGGAAAAATGATTTACTTTTCGCCCTTTGTCTGTTATCCTTATAATAGGATAGCTTCGGCAGGAACGGGTCCTGCCGACCGTCCCAGGCACAAAAGGAGAGTTTTATGAGAAAAAGAATTGTAAGTTTGTTGTTAGTGCTGTGCATTGCTGCCAGTCTGCTGCCAATGTCTGTTGTCCAGGCCGCGGACGGCGTGTCGGCTATGACAGTAACCCTTGCCGGTTGCAGCAAGGTAGACATTCCGGTTTCTGCAAGCGTGCCGGTAAGAACGGTGGTAGTAAACAACGGCGTGGCTTCGGTAAAGACCGGCGAAGCTAACGGCTGGTTGGTGAGAATGGAGTATAACGACGGTTCTCCCAAAATGACCCTGCGCAACGCCTCTACCACTGAAATTTCCGCCAAATCCAGCAATACCGCGCCGTTACATATTGTGCTGGAAGGTGAGAATTCCCACGCCAGCGCCACAGCCATTTCCGCCAACGGCAAGGAGATGACATTCAGCGGCAGCGGCAGTCTGAATATTACCAATGTGGGTACCGGCATCGGCACCGGCGTTGAAACGGTTACCATTAACGGCGCAACCATAAATGTGAGCACTAGCTGGTTCGGTGTCAATGTGAAAAATTTGCTGGTGTATAGCGGCGCGCTGTCTGTTACCACCTCCCGTGATGATAAGTATGCGGTCAACGCATCCGGCAGCATTACGGTTAAGGGTGGCACATTGGAGGCCAAGGCCACCTATGGCGCGGTGAGCATTGCACCCGATTTCTCCCAGTACAGCGGCTGCGCCGCAGTGGGCGGTATCAGCAGCACCTTTGCCAGTGAATACGATGCAGCCATTGCCCTTTTGTATAAGTACATTAAAATTATGTCCAATACCGGTAGCGGCAGCGGCGGAACCCAGGAGGGCATCAAGCCCTTTTACGCGGTGGCGTGGGATGCGATCGACGAATCCCTCACCCCCAATATTAACGAATGCGTCTTTTTAAGTCTGAAAATTATAAACGGAAATGTGTACATTAACAAAGACAGCCTTGGGGATAAGGCCACCGATTTGGATGCCATTGCGGCTTACTTAAAAATGGAAATGGCGTGCCGCCCTGAGGGTATGCGCTTTTTGTGCATTCCCGGCATCGACCAGGTGCTGTCTTTGGCGCCGGAGGCCATTGTCTATCTGGACGCGGGTGTTGATAAGTTAAAGACTCAGTTCACCCTGCTTATGCAGAAGTACTATGCCCTGGGCGGCAAGCTGGACGGCTTGGTGATTGACCTGGAATACACACCGCCTCTTGCCTGGTATATTTACGCCCAAGGCTACGGCGGCGCAGGTAACAATAAGAATATTTACAATGACATTGTCAACCACCCCAAGTATCAGACAGAGATACGCCCCTACCTGGAAGACCGGGGCTTCCAGTTCTATACCAATGTGGGTGGAGAAAAATCTGAAATCTGGAACATTGCCTATAAGCAGGCAGCTACCAATTCAGTTAACCAGACCATTTGGGACGTGGTTACCCGGATGCGGATCAGCCAGTATATGAACGAGGCGCTGTTTGAGCCTATGTCCCAGTATTATCCCAATGCCATTATGTCTGACTATCAGGCTACGGATACCTATGGTTGGCTGAAAGGCCTGGCAGACGATGCAGGCCGTCCCATTTATACCGGCGGCAACTCAATGAAGGCCGGCAACGCTTCCAATCTGAATTTTTATGCGTGCAGACCCGGCGAGAACTATTTCATCAGCGAATCCACAGGCAAACCCGTTTATAACAACCCCCCTGCCTATAATAAGGCGGTCTATGAAAAGGACGCCTTTAATATGTGCCTTTGGGATATGAAAAAGGCAAAGGATATGCTGGCGGCAACGGATACCGGGCTTGTAAACCTCTGGGTTTCTGCCTATGACTTGGTGTATCCTGCGGACAGAGCCGATACCTACGCAAAGACACCTTATTACAGTGAAATGGTGCTGCATTTTGGTCTTCTCAATCCCCAACCCTTCTTGTTCTACCTGTCCAAGGGAGAATATAAGGAAAACGGCGCTGTAAACGAGGAGAAGTACAATGCCGGCGTGAAGGTGATGTCCCAGCTGTTGGACGAGCTGACCCGTATGGTAGGCGCAGAAGACCGGCAGCCCATCGACTTCCCCTACTCCTGGAATGACGGCTACCTGCTTACCGGTATGACCGCCGGCGGCAAGAATGTGTGGCGGATCACGCCGGACACCACCGACGGTATGACATTGGAAGCTTTCCGGGTTGCAGATGCTACCTATCCCACCTTCTCCATTAACGGCAAGACCGTAACCTTCCCCCAGGGTACGGTTGTGGAAACCGCGGAAATCAACATTATTGGCTCCTGCGGTTACTGGGTGGTTACCCCTGCGAATGTGCTGCCGGTGGTAAAGGCAGACGCAGACCGCTTTGAAGAGAATCCTGCCTATATTGAGGATTTTGAGAGCTATGCTGCCGGCACGGCCTACACCGGCGACACCGCCCTGCCCGCAGCTACCTGGTCTGTAACCCTAAACGGCACAGCAACTGTGCAGGAGAACACCGGAAACAAGGCGCTGGCAGTTAGTGGCGCATTCGTCCTTGCCAATCAACAGCTGCCCCAGAATGTTACCGCAGGCGACAGCTACGCCAAGCACCAGACCCACTCGCTTACCGTTACTTTGCCCTCCGGCCTTAACACAGCAGCAGATTTGAAGCTGCTTACCGCCAATGCCGATGGCGGCATTCGAATCTTTGGCGGCGAGGTTTATTATCCCCGAAGCGGCAGCTATGTAAAGCTGAGCGGGGTGGATTTGTCTGCCGGTGGGACATATGTACTGAAACGAACCTTTGATTTCAGTGTGTCGGGGGCATATACCTGCGATTATGCTGTGTATAATGCTGATGGCAGCTTGGTCGGTTCGGTAGCAGATGTGCCGCTGACCAATGTTTCCGCTCCCATTACCGCTGTGAGTATGACCGGCAGTAATGTGGCAAAAACCGTTTTGCTGGACGATTACAAGCTGTATATTACCGGCTTTGCAGGGGATTTCGAAGTCTACGATGCCAATGCAGGCGTGCAGGTTGACGTAGCGGCGCTTCGTTCCGGCGATACCGCCTACCGCTATTCCTGGGCAAACGCCGGGGATAAGGTGAAGAATGTGTCCGTTGTGGCATCCTTCTACGACAGCAACAATGCGCTTTTGTCCCAGAAAACCGTGAAAACTTTGCGGCTTGTGCCCGGCAATGACGGGGTGGAGACCGGCATTGTGGAGGTGCCCGCGGGTCAGAAGGTGCGCCTGTCCGTCAGCTACGGCGGGGATACCGACCCGATCCCTGAGGATTTTGAATACGCCGAGGCAGTGCAGATTACCCGGCAGCCGGAAAATGCCATTGTGGCAAAGGGCGAAACCGCAAAGGTAACCTTTGCCGCCCAGGGCGAGGGACTGACCTACCGTTGGTATTTCCGGGAAAAGGGCGAAACCAAATTCACCCTAACCAAGTCCTTTACCGGCAACACCTATTCGGTAAAAATGGACGATACCAGAGCCGGCCGGCAGGTGTGCTGTATCGTAACCGACCGCTACGGCAACTCCGTGCAGACCGCCATCGTTACCATTGGTATGAAGGTAACGGTAACCAAGCAGCCGGTGAACGTTACCGTTGCCAACGGCGAAACCGCAAAGGTAACCTTCACCGCCACCGGTGAGGATTTGACTTACCGCTGGTATTTCCGGAATAAGGGCGTAAAGGAATTTACCCTCACCAAGAGCTTTACCGGCAACACCTATTCTGTAAAAATGGACGATACCAGAGCCGGCCGGCAGGTGTGCTGTATCGTAACCGACCGCTACGGCAATTTCGTGCAAACCGCCATTGTTACCATTGACCGGAAGGTTGCCGTTACCAAACAGCCTGTCAATTCCATTGTGAAAAACGGCGAAACCGCAAAGGTAACCTTTACTGCCACCGGCGAGGGTCTGACTTATAAGTGGTACTTTAAGAATAAGGGCGACAGCAAATTCTCCTTGACCACCACCTTCAAGGGCAACACCTACACCGCGCCTATGAACAGCGCCCGTGCGGGCCGGCAGGTGTACTGCGTGATTACCGACAAGTACGGCAATTCTGTCAAAACCAATACCGTTACCCTGGGAATGAAGGTGTCCGTTGCCAAGCAGCCGGTCAATTCCATTGTGGTAAACGGCGCCACCGCAAAGGTAAGCTTTACTGCCACCGGCGAGGGACTGACCTATAAGTGGTACTTTAAGAATAAGGGCGACAGCAAATTCTCCTTAACCACCACCTTCAAGGGCAACACCTACACCGCGCCTATGAACAGCACCCGGGCGGGCCGGCAGGTGTACTGCGTGATTACCGACAAGTACGGCAATTCTGTCAAAACCAATACCGTTACCCTGGGTATGAAGGTGTCCGTTGCCAAGCAGCCGGTGAGCGTTACCGTTGCCAACGGCGCAACCGCGAAGGTAACCTTCACTGCCACCGGCGAGGGTCTGACTTATAAGTGGTACTTTAAGAATAAGGGCGACACCAAGTTCACCTTGACCACTACCTTTACCGGCAACACCTACACCGCGCCTATGAACAGCGCCCGTGCGGGCCGGCAGGTGTACTGCGTGATTACTGACAAGTACGGTAACACCGTGCAAACCAACACGGTAACCATCAAAATGAAATAAGCAAAAGCCTCCCTTGCATAAGGGAGGCTTTTTGCTTTCCAAAAAAACATTTACAACGGGATAAAAATTTGATATTCTAATAACAGAATCCCTGGAAGGAGGTTTTTTGTATGGAATCGTTTTTGTGGTTTGCCCTGCTGGTGGTGTTCATTGTGGCGGAAGCCGGCACGGTAAGTATGGTGTCTGCCTGGTTTGCCATCGGCGCCGTGGGCGCGTTGATTGCAGAGCTTTTGGGCGCCAAAATGTGGGTGCAGGTAGTGGTTTTTCTGGCGGTGTCGGCTGTGAGCCTTGCTCTGCTGCGACCCATCGCCCGGAAACATTTTACGCCTAAGCTCACCCGCACCAATGTGGACGCCCTGGTGGGCAAGACCTGCCTGGTGGTGGATGCGGTAGACAATCTGGCAGCCTGCGGAAGGGTGAAAATCGGCGATGTGGAGTGGACCGCCCGCAGCTCCACAGGAGAAGCCATCCTTGCCGGTACGCAAGTGAAAATCGACCGGGTGGAGGGCGTAAAGGTATATGTTACACCGGTAACGGTGGCAGTAAAATAAGGAGGTTCTTATGGGTCCGTATATTATTTTAGCGTTGGTTATTATTGCGTTTGTAATTATCATCAAGTGCATCGTTGTGGTGCAGCAGTCCAGAGCCTATGTGGTAGAGCGGCTGGGCGCATTCCAGGCGGTGTGGGGCGTTGGCTTGCACTTCAAGCTGCCCTTTATTGACCGGATTGCCCGTCGGGTCAGCTTGAAAGAGCAGGTTTTGGACTATCCTCCCCAGCCGGTGATCACCAAGGATAATGTTACTATGCAGATTGACACGGTGGTGTATTTCCAGATTACCGACCCCAAGCTGTATACCTACGGCGTGGAGCAGCCTATGATGGCTATGGAAAATCTCACCGCAACCACCCTGCGTAACATCATCGGCGATCTGGAGCTGGATCAGACCTTGACCTCCCGCGACCTGATCAACACCCGTATGCGTTCTATCTTGGACGAGGCTACCGACCCCTGGGGCATTAAGGTCAACCGGGTGGAGCTGAAAAACATTCTGCCCCCGCAGGACATTCAGTCCTCTATGGAAAAGCAGATGAAGGCTGAGCGGGACCGCCGGCAGGCAATTTTGCAGGCAGAGGGTCAGAAGAAGTCCGCAATTCTCATTGCTGAGGGCGAAAAGGAATCCGCCATTTTGCGGGCAGATGCGGAGAAGCAGGCTGCCATTTTGAAGGCAGAGGGCGAGGCCGAGGCTATCCGCAAGGTGCAGCAGGCGCTGGCAGATTCCCTGCAAATGCTCAACGAAAAAGCCCCCAACGAGCAGGTCATTAAGCTCAAAGCCGTTCAGGCAATGGAAAAGGTTGCCGACGGCCAGGCAACGAAAATCATCATTCCCTCCCAGATGCAGGGGCTGGTTGGCTTGGCAAACGGCCTGGTAGAGGGCACAAAGGAGTCTTGATATGGATAAAGACAAGCGCTTTGAAAAGGTATATTTCCACGGCGGCGGCTTTTCCGGCCCGTCCACATATATTTTGGTGGATCGGCAGACCGGCGTGAACTACCTGTACGCCAGCAGCGGATACAGCGGCGGCATCACACCGCTGCTGAACCGGGACGGCACACCGGTGGTAACGCCCGTGCCCAATAAATACGACGAATAAGGGATTTCCGGGGTGCTTTTCACACCCCGGATTTTCTGTTCGCAAAGCCTCCCTTTGCACAAGGGCCATTTTCTTGTTTTTTCCTTGACTGAAAACCGGGTTTATAGTATATTTACATTAGTTTCCCAACCCGAAACACAAAGGAGAATGAAAATGAAAAGATGGATTGCTTTGCTTCTGGCGGCGGTGCTGCTGCTTTCCTTGTGCACCGTGCTTGTCAATGCGGAAGAACAGACCGCTATGGAGCCGGTTTTTGGCGACGATGTGGAAATCAAGCCCTTCTACGGCCTGGCCTGGGACCAGATCGACGAAAGAGAACAGTCTTACATAACAGAATTCGTGTTTTTCGGAATCAAAATCATTGACGGAGAGGTTGTCCTGTCTACCGATGGCATCAAAGGCGATATGGACGCTGTGGTGGATTCCATAGTGGAAAGACTGAACTCCCGTCCCGAGGGTATGCGCTATCTGTGCCTGCCCGGCGTCAATTCCTTGATGATACACGATCCGGAAGCGGTTGTCTATGTGGACAAGGATATGAACAAGCTGAGAGAGCAGTTCAGCATTCTCATTAAGAAGATTTACGATAAGGGCGGCAAGGTGGACGGCTTATTTACGGACCTGGAGAACACTGCGCCTTACGCCTGGTATCTGTATTCCAAGTGCTACGGCAGCGGCTGGACCACTATTTATAAGGAAATTGTGGACCATCCCCTGTACGAAACCAGAATCCGTCCCCACCTGGAGGAGCGGAATTTCCAGTTCTATACCCCGGCAGAGGGCGATAAGTCCGAAATTTTCAACATCGCTTATAAGCAGCCGGAGACCAATGCTGTGAACCAGAATATCTGGGATGTGGTGATGCGGAATTTGCAGAGCGAATATCTCACCGAGGCGCTGTTTGAGCCGATGATTGAATACTATCCCGATGCCATTATGTCCGACTATCAGGCCACAGGCACCTACGGCTGGCATAAGGAGCTGATTGACGACGGTGGCGGCCCCAGATATCGTGGCGGTAACTATACCAATGCCGGTAACTCCGGTAACCTGAACTTCTATTCCAGCCGCCCCGGCAATAACTACTTTATCAGCGAATCCACCAAGCTGCCCGTTTACAACAACCCCGCAGCCTATAACAAGGCGGTCTATGAGAAGGACGTCTTCAATATGGTTATGTGGGATGTGAAAAAGGCGAAGAACCTGCGGGGCATCACAGAAGATAACATCATTAACGCCTGGGTATCTACCTATGATCTTGCCTATGGCGATAGAGAAGACGCCTATGCCGCCACACCCTATTACAGTGAAGTGGTGTTCCATATCGGCTTGCAGAATCCCCAGCCCTTCCTGTTGTACCTGTCCAAGGGCGAATATGAATCCACCAGCCGGTACAATTATGCGGTGGGCATTTCCGCCCAGCTGTTTGAGGAGCTGACCCGGGTGGCAGGCGCTGCCGACCGGAAGCCCATTGAAGTCCCCTTCAACTGGAATGACGGCTATGTTCTCTCCGGTATGTATGCCGGCGGACGGAACATCTGGCGAATCACGCCGGACACCACCGACGGTATGACGGTGGAGGACTTCCTGGTGGAGGGCGATGACCCCACCTTCTCCATTAACGGCAAGACCGTTACCTTCCCCGGCGGTAAGATTATCGAGACCGCTAAAATCGAGAGAATCGGCTCCTGCGGCTACTGGGTGGAAACCCCCGCGGATGTAATGCCCGTGGTGAAGAATATCGCAGACCGGTATGAACAGTATCCTGCCTACCTGGAAGACTATGAAGGCTATGAGGCAGGCGCTCAGCTTTCCAGTGAAATCGCCCTGCCGGCTTTGTGCTGGACTGTGGATTCTTTGCTGGGCACTGCCACAGTGGCATCTCAGAACGGAAACAATGTGCTTTCCGTTGGCGGCACTGTTGTGCTGCGCAACACCAAGCTGCCCCAGAACGTTACCGCTGGCGACAGCTATGCCAAGCAGCAGGCTGCTCAGGTAACCGTAACCCTGCCGGCAGCTATGGCAGACGATGGGGAATTGAAGCTGTTCTCTGTGTCCGGTCAGGACGAGGGACTGATTGTGTCCAAGGGCAAGGCCTGGTATGTTGAGGGCGGCGCGCGACAGGAGATTGCAGGCGTTGACCTGTCCTCCGGCGGCACATTTGTTTTCAAGCGGGATTTTGACCTGCGTAACGATGGGGCATATACCTGTACTTACGCCGTGTACAATGCCGAAGGCAAGCTCCTGGGCAAGACCGGGAATATCCCCTTGGTTTTGACCTCCCTGCCCATTACCGGCATCGCAATGACCCTTTCCAACATCGGGGGCGAGCCTGTTCTGCTGGATGATTATAAGCTGTATATCACCGGCTACGGCAGCGATTTTGAACTTTATGATGCAGCTGCCGGTGTCATTGAGCCGGAAGCTGACAAGGCAAGAGAAACCGATACCGCTTACCGCTATTCCTGGGCAAACGGCGGCGATCAGGTGAAGAATGTGTCCATTGTGGCTTCTTACTATGACGCTGATGACAAGCTGCTGACGGAAGAGGTGGTCAAGACCCTGCGTCTGATTCCCGGCAATGACGGCGTGGAAACCGGCATTGTGGCGCTGGGGGATAAGGGCGCAAAGGTGCTGGTAACCTTAAAGTACGGTGAGGATGAGGACATCCAGGAAGGCGACGTGGTGGGCGACCCCAACGCCGGCGTAGACCAGCCTGCCGGCCCCACCGAACCCAATTCCACCAAGCCAAACGCCACCGAACCCGGCGGCACCTCCACCAAGCCCGGCAAGAGTGGCGCAGATACCAATGTGCTGATTATTGTGGGCGCCGTGGTCATCGGCGGACTGGTGGTCTTTGCCGCAGCCTATACCCCCGCAAAGAAGAAACCCCAGGAACCCACTGAGGAAACCAAAGAATAACAATGAAGGCGTGTCGCTTTTGCGACACTCCTTTCCTTATGGCAAATGCCTCCGGAGAGAAAGTATGAACATTCTTTTTTTCTTGTAAAAAAGAAACCCTCCGTGTTTATACGGAGGGTTTGATTTCCCGATACATGGTTTCCGCGTCGTCCTTGCGGACATTGTCAGCCACCACCAGAACCTCAACGGCAACGGTGCGGGCGCCCAGGGCGATTTCAATTTTATCACCGGGCTTTACCTCGTAGCTGGCCTTGACCACACGGCCGTTGACACTGATGCGCCCGTTATCACAGGCTTCGTTGGCAACCGTGCGCCGTTTGATCAGCCGGGAAACTTTCAGGTATTTATCCAGGCGCATCTTACTTAGCGACAGCGTCCTTCAAAGTCTTGCTTGCCTTGAAAGCGGGCAGGCGGGTTGCGGGAATCTTGATTTCTTCTTTGGTACGGGGATTACGGCCGATGCGAGCTTCACGGGTCTTTGCTTCGAAAATACCGAAGCCGGAAACCTGTACGCGGTCGCCCTTAACCATAGCGTCGGTCAGAGTCTCGAAGGTGGCGGCGATCACGCGATCGGCGTCCTTCTTGGTCAGACCGGTCTTTTCTGCAACAGCAGAGATCAGTTCGGTTTTATTCATAAAAATATACCCCTTTTCAAAAATGTACACCTTACTCTAACACATATTTTTAGAAAAAGCAAGTACTTTTTTGTAAAAATACCCAATTATAACCGCAAAAACTTCGAAATTTTGTATCCTTTTGGTAAAAGTAGGCAGTCCTCCCGCCGGATGGCTTTGAACAGCACAATGCCCACCAGGTAAACCGCAATTCCCACAGCCACGGGAACACCGCACAGAATCAGCCGGCTGCTACCCAGCCCCGGCAGGATCAGGAGAATCCGGTAAACGCACCAAACAGCCGCGCCCATTAAAAGCGCAGGGGGCAGGGGGCGGAGCAGATTTCGCACAATGGCGGGTTTTTGGGGCACAACCCTGCCAATGGCGATGAGATTCATCACGCCGATGCACAGGTAGCACAGCAGCATACCGATAGGCGCGCCCACAATGCCGATATTGGGATTGCCCACCAGCAGATACACCACCACCAGCTTCATCACGCCGCAGATCAGGGTGTTGATCACCGGAATGTGGGCGTAGCCGTGGGATTGGAGGATCACGTTGGTGTACTGAATCAGCCCATAGAAAAATACATTCACGCCCAAAATCGCCAAAATCGTACCGGCAAGCGCCAGATTCGCACCCTGGTAGCCCCCCAGCAGCGCCATAACAGGGGCAGAGAGAATGCTCAGGCCCAGGGCGCAGGGCAGGCTGAGCAGGCCCGTAATCCGGGCGGCAGATTCTGTGGTAGCCTTGCTGCCGGCGTGGTCGCCGGTGGCAAGCAGGGCGGTGATGGCAGGCAGCACCGAGGTGGTAATGGGCATCATAAAGGCGCAGGGCATATTGAATACCGTTTGGGTCATATTGTAGATGCCCTTGGTGATGTCAGCCTGGGTTTGGCTCATGCCGTTTGCCGTCAGCAGCTGACCCATATACAGGTTGGTTTCAATCACCGTCAGCACCTGCAAGCCCGCAGAGCCGATGGTAATGGGCACGGCAATGGCCAGCAGCTGCTTGGCGGTTGCGCCGAAGGAAATGGGGCTGTCCTGGGTAACGGGCAGCTCCCGGTAGGCAGGCCGCTGCTGCCGGTTCAGATAAATGGCAGAGGCAAGACAGCTGACTGTTACGCCCAAAATAGCCGCGCCGGCGGCGTAAGCCACGCTTTTGGTGGTTTTCATTACGAAAAATGCCAGCGCCAGGCCAATAAACAGCTTGAACACCGCCTCCAAAATTTGGGAATTGGAGGTGGGACGCATATTGCCCTGCCCCTGGAAGAAGCCCCGATAGGTTGACATAACACACATAAGCAGGGCGCAGGGACCCAGACAGAAGATGGCTGCCCAGGCATCCGGTTGCTTTTGAAACGCTGCCAGCTGATGGGCAAAGCCCATCATCAGCGCGGTGCTGACCACACCCAGACCCAGAAAAATACCCCTTGCGGTGGCGTACACCCGCCGCACCTGGTTGTAATGCCCCAGGGCGCTGGCCTGGCTGATGAGCCGGCTCATAGCGATGGGCAGGCCTGCGGTGCAGATCATCAAAAGCACCGTGTAGATATCATAGGCGGTAACAAAATAGCCGTACCCCTGGTCGCCGATGATCATTTTCAGGGGGATTTTATAGAATGCGCCGATGATTTTTACCACGGCGGTGGCAAATGCCAGCAGCGCCGCGCCGTGGAGAAAGGTTTGCTTTTTGTTTGCTTCGTTCATGGCGCCTCCTTGTTTGCTTGCAGCAGTCGGGGGATTGCGTATTCCATAATTTCCGATACCACCGCGTTCAGATCTATGGTGGGGAAACGGCCGTTTTGGTAGAGGATTTTGCCCCGCACCATGGTCAGCGCCACATCACCGCCCTTGGCGGAGAAAACCAGTCCCGCAGGGACATTGTGGCAGGGCACCAAATGGGGGGCAGAAAAATCCACCAGCACGATGTCCGCGTCCATACCCTCTTTCAGCATACCGCACTCTACGGCACGCCCCTGGGCCTTCGCGCCGCAGACGGTGGCCATCATAAGGGGCGCGATAGCGGGCAGGGCGGCAGAATCGCCCTTTTCCTGCCGCTGCTGCAAGGCAGCATAGCGCATCACTTCAAACAGATCCAAATTGCCGCACTCGGCAGCGCCGCCGGTACCCAGCGCCACATTCATACCGTTTTTCACGCACCCGGCAATGGGCGTGGCAGAAAGGCCCTGCTTGGCAGAGGCTATGGGGGTGGCAACGGCGGTGGCATTCGCCTTGCCCAGCAGCTTCTGCTCCTCTTGGGTCAGGTGAGCGCAGGTGGCAGCGGTGGTGGGGTTTTGGAACAGCCGGTGGCAGGACAAAAGCTCTGCCGGGGTCAGTCCGGTGCGTTCTTCACAGGAATGCACTTCCTCCTCTGTCTCCGACAGGTGCAGCTGCACGCCTAAGCCTTTTTCCGCGGCGAAATCCGCAAGACCCTCCCACAAAGGGTAGTTGCTGGTATATTCCGCGTACAGTCCCGCATCAATTTTGATGCGGCCATTATCAAAATTGTGCCACTTTTCCGTTAAACGAACCAGTTCCCGGCATTGTTCGTCGGTCTCAAAGTCAAATTCCTCGTTTTGGTCGATGAACCGGTAGGCAGACAGGGCAATATTTGCCTTGATGCCGCTTTCCGCCACAGCCTGGGCGGTGGCCTCCGGGAAGTAATATAAATCCGAAACAGAGGTAACGCCAAACCGCAGGCACTCGGCAATGGCCAGCTGGGCAGCGGCCTTGGCGGCCCGGTTGTCCAATTTGTCCTGCCGGGCAAGGATTTGCTCCAAGGCATCGCGCTGACCGGCATCGTCTGTGAAATTCCGCAGCACCGCGGTTGCCAAATGGGTGTGGCAGTTGATAAGACCCGGCATTGCCACCATACCCGTGCCGTCGATAATCAGTTCCGGCGAGGCGTCCGGGGCGGTTTTGCCGATATAGGCTATTTTTCCGTCTTTGATAAGCAAATATGCACCGAAAAGCACATCGGATTTTTCATTCATCGTTACCACAGTAACACCGGAAATTAAAGTATCCAAAAAAACACTTCCTTTGGAAAATGGTTTGTAGGGCGGGGGTTATTCCCGCCGTTTGTGCATTTGCATTACAGCAGGGTAAACACTTCCTCTTTCTGCCGGAGCACATCATCCAGCTGGGCAATGTACTGCTCCGGGAATTTGGGGTTGTGGAACCGTTGCAGGGTCCCGTCGGGCAGATTCACCTTGGTCATACCGCCGCCGCCCAGGGACAAAATGGAGTGAAGCTCCTCCATCATATAGATGTTGTACAGGCAGTCCAGGTGATCCCGGCTCCAGCCTACATTTTCAAAAGAGCCGGACATATACTTCTGCCGGTATAAGTAATAGGGCTTGTAGCCAAGGCTGCGCAGGGTTTCGCCGGCGTAGTCCACCATACGGGACACCGCTTCTGTGTCCGGCAATATTCCCCGTTTTTCAAACAGGTCAGCGCCCTTTTTCAGCGCCAGGGTATGCACGGTGATGTTGGCAGGGTTTAAGCTTGCCACCGTGTCCAGCGACCGGCGGAAGCCGTCAAAGGAATCCTCCGGCAGTCCTGCGATTAAGTCCATATTGATGGCGGCAAAGCCAATGCCGGATGCCTCCTGATAACGGGAGAGAATATCCCCGGCGGTGTGGGGTCTGCCGCAGGCGCGCAGCACGGAATCCTCCATAGTCTGGGGATTGATGCTGATGCGGTCAGCGCCGTGTTCGTATAGGACGCGGAGCTTTTCCCCGTCCAGGGTGTCCGGTCTGCCTGCCTCCACGGTGAATTCTATGCACCGGGACAGGTCGAAGGTATCCCGCAGGGTGTCCAGCAGCTGGGCCAGCTGCTGCTGCGACAGGGTGGTGGGGGTGCCGCCGCCTATATAGATGGTACGAAGGGTTTTGCCGGAACTTGCCAAGAGTTTGCCGGTGTGGGCAATTTCCCGGTACAGCGCCTGCAAATAGGGCTCAATCAGGTCGGTGTTTTTCCCCACCGTTCTGCTGACAAAGCTGCAATAGGTGCACCTCGTGGGGCAGAAGGGAATGCCCACATACAGAGAAATGTCGGAATCCCTGGTCTGCTGGATGGCGTTGACGGTGGAAACCGAGCAGTCCAGCGCCAGTCGGCGCCGCTGGGGCGTTACAAAATAGGTGTCCTTTAAGAGCTTTTCCGCATCTTTTATGCTGCCGCCCTCCAAAAGCGCCCGGGTGGACAGCTTGGTGGGCCGCACACCTGCCAATGCTCCCCAGGCAGGGGCAGCTTGCAGATGGGGCAGCGCTGCCAGATACAGGCTCTGCTGCAAAGCCCGGCGGCGAAGGCGTACCGTCTCGTCGGCAAGCTTTACCCGCCGGACAGCCCGGGTCTTTTTCCCGTTTATTTCAATTTCTGCGGAAGCGGTGAGCCAAAGCTTTCCCCGGCTCAGCCGGGAAAGGGCGTTGCCGGCTTCCTGCTGGGAAAACAGGGATAGTAGCAGCTGCTCCACCGCATAGCGGTCCTCGTGGCCGATGATGGTAATATTCATACGCTGCCTCTTGCATAGGGGTTATTTTGCCGTTCCGATTCAATGGTGGTGGCGCATCCGTGTCCCGGCAGGACGGTGAGCGTTTCGTTCAGACCCATCAGCCGGCGCAGGGAGCGCATCATATCCGCCAGGCTGCCGCCGGGGAAATCCGTTCTGCCGCAGGAGTCCATAAACAGGGTGTCGCCGGAAAACAGAGTGTCCTCTGTCAGAAGGCACACCGAGCCGGGGGTGTGTCCCGGGGTGTGGAGCACCCGCAGGGTCAGCCCGCACAGGCAGAGGGTATCCCCCTCGCCGTAGGTGTGGGTATAGTACAGCGGCCCGTTGGTAAAATGATGGGGCAAAGTCAGCTCATTTTCGTGGATATACACCGCGCAATCCGTGTCGGCAACAAGCTCCTTTACTGCGCCAACGTGGTCAAAATGCCCGTGGGTCAGGAGAATAGCGGCAACGCTCTTGCCGTTTTCCTTTGCCTTCTGCAATACTTTTTCCGGGGCATATCCCGGGTCAATGACAATGCAGGAATCGGTATTTTCTCCCCAGACCAGATAGCAGTTGGTCTGATACGCCCCCAGGGGCAAAACTTGGATAGTCATATTAAAACTCCTCTTAATAATGGACAATGGATAATGGACAATGGACAATGTATGTAGGGGCGGTCATTGACCGCCCGTATTGAACATCCATTACCTCCGTGGTGTGTCCATCAGCTGGTCGGTATCCAAAATTAAGGTTACCGGGCCGTCGTTGACGGATTCCACCTGCATATCCGCGCCGAACTGCCCGTGCTGGGGCGGATATCCCAGTTCTTCGCAACAGGCAAGAAATTTTTCATACAGGGCGTTGCCAAGCTGGGGGTTTGCCGCGTCTGTAAAGCTGGGACGGCGACCCTTCCGGCAATTGCCGTAGAGGGTGAACTGGCTCACCACCAGCACCTGCCCGCCAACATCGGCAAGACCCAGATTCATTTTTCCGTTTTCGTCCTCAAAAATCCGCAAACTCAGGGCTTTTTCCGCCAAATAGCGGCATTTTTCTTCCGTATCCTCCGGGCCGATACCCAGCAGAATCAGAAAACCCTGCCCGATTTCGCCCACGGTTTCCCCATCAATGGCAACGGACGCAGATTTCACTCTTGTAAGCACTGCGCGCATACTAGCTCCTCCATTATGCATTATGCATTATGCATTATGCGTTTAATTCTGTCCTCTTCGGCTGCCGATGACGTCCCGGATATTCAGCAGCTTGTTACGAATGGAATCCAGCTCTGCCACATCCTTTACTTCAAACCGCACGGTAAACACGCTCCGTCCGCCGGGCAGATCCTTGCCGTTGAGCTCCTTCACCCGCACACGGGCGGTGGTCATAGTGGTGGCAACGTCCAGCAGCAGACCGTCCCGGGTGAGGCAGTCCAGTTCCAGCACGGTTTCAAAGGGCTGGTCGTCGAAATCTGCCCACCGCACCCGCACCCAGCGGGCGGCCTGATGGGGTTCATCCCGGTTCTGGGCGTTGGGGCAGTCCATCCGGTGGACGGACACGCCAAAGCCCTTGGTGATAAAGCCGATGATGCCGTCTCCCGGCACGGGGGTACAGCACTTGGCGAATTTGATCATACAGGAGTCGATATCCTCCACAATCACGCCGTTGATGCCGTGGCGGTTGGATTTGGCGGGGGCGTCGGGCTTGAAATTCAAAATCGCCTGTTTTTCGTTGTTTTGCACCTTCAACGCCCGGTTGATATCGTCCCGGATTCTGCCCACCGCCTTCACGGCGGTTAAGCCTCCGTAGCCGATGGCGGCGTACATATCCTCCCAGGTGTCGAAGGCCAGCTTTTTTAGCAGCTGGGGGCTGACCTCCGGGTCCACGGTAATGGACAGCGGCAGTCCCACCCGCCGCATTTCCCCTTCAAAGGAGGCTCTGCCGTGGGCAACGTTTTCTTCCCGCTTTTCCTTTTTAAACCACTGCTTGATTTTGGTCCGTGCCTGGTTGCTCTTGCAGATGCTCAGCCAGTCCCGGCTGGGGCCCTTGGCGGCCTTGGAGGTAATAATCTCCACAATGTCGCCGTTTTGCAGGGTGGCATCGATGTTGCAGATGCGGCCGTTGACCTTGGCGCCCACCAGGGAGTTGCCCACGCCGGAGTGAATGCCATAGGCAAAGTCGATGGGGGTAGAGCCGGCAGGCAGAGATACGATTTTACCCTTGGGGGTAAAGGCGAACACCTCGTCATCGAACATATCGATTTTCATAGAGTTCAGGTAGTCCTCTGCGTCGGTGTCCTGCTGGCTTTCCAGCAGCCGCCGCACCCACTCAAAGTCCTTTTCCTGCCCCTCACCGGTGCCGTCTTTGTACTTCCAGTGGGCGGCAATGCCGTATTCCGCGGTTTCGTGCATCTCCCAGGTGCGGATCTGCACCTCAAAGGGGATGCCCTGGGTGCCGATGACCGTGGTGTGCAGACTCTGATACATATTGGGTTTGGGGGTGGAGATATAGTCCTTAAACCGTCCGGGGACCAGGTTGAACAGGTCGTGGATATGTCCCAGCACATTGTAGCAGTCGGGAATGGTGTCCACAATCACCCGGAAGGCGTAGATGTCGTACAGCTCGTCGATGGTCTTACCCTGGGCATTCATCTTCCGGTAGATGGAATACACGTGCTTGATCCGTCCGTAGACGGTGCTGTGAATGCTCATAGCGGTAAGGCGCTGATGCACTTTGTCCTGGATGGTGTGCATAAAGGCCTCGTCCTGTTCGTGGTGGGCGGACAGGTAGGTCATAATGGCATCATAATTGGCAGGGTCCAGATACCGCAGGGAGATATCCTCCAGCTCCCACTTGACCTTTTGCATACCAAGCCGGTGGGCAAGGGGGGCATAGATGTCCATAGTCTCCCGGCACTTGATAATCTGCTTTTCCGGGGTTTGGTACTGCATGGTGCGCATATTGTGGAGCCGGTCGGCAATTTTGATCAGCACCACCCGGATGTCCTTGCTCATTGCCATAAACATCTTCCGCAGATTCTCCATCTGCGCCTCCTCGGTGGAGGAGAAATTGGCGCGGGTCAGCTTGGTAACGCCCTCCACCAGCTCCGCGGCGGTAGAGCCAAAGAGCTTGGCGATATCGTCGAAGGAGGCGTCGGTGTCCTCAATGCAGTCGTGGAGCAGCGCGCCTAAAATGGCGTCCACATCCAGACCCATCTCCGCCACAATCTCCGCCACCGCCAGAGGGTGCATGATGTAGGGCGAGCCGTCCTTGCGTTTTTGGTCCTTGTGCTTTTCCCGGGCGTATTCCACCGCCTTGTCGATCAGGGTCATATCCACCCCGGGCAGACACCGGTTTACGGCCTGGTACATAGAGCCGTAATGTTCAGCAAAACTTTCCATAGTATTACTCCTTAGCAGCCAAAAGCTGCTGCATAGTTGGGCTGGCAGACAAATCCGCCTTCGCCTCTGTGGGAATCAGACGAATTTGCATGTATTTACGCAGCCGACAGGTTTCCAGCAGACCCACATCGGCAAAAATATCCAAACAGGTGAGCAGCTGCCCCAGGCTCAGGGGAGAACCGGACCAGCGGACGATTTTCCGGCACAGACACACGGGGGTCTCCTGCAAGGAATTCCCCTGCGATGCCAGGTACCGCCAAACCAGCCCCAGGGTATTCCTGTCCGGCAGGAGGCTTTCTGCGGTGGCAGCGTCCAGCGCGTTGCTCCGCAGCCGCAGGTAGCCTTCCGTGTCGCAGGAGACCGGGTGAGCGCAGGCGGGGCGGATGTCCTGAATGTTCATCTGCACCGTGCGTTCCCCCCGGAACTCGTTAATCTGGGGAATGAACGCCACATCCACCGCGTCCCCCATTGCGATGGAGGCGCTTTCGGCGGTGGCAGAGAAGAAGATGCCGTTGAAGTCGTGGCGCTGATTTTGCAGCCGCAGCCGGAGATGCCGACCGCCGCCTACCTGCGCCATCCGGTCAACAGTCAGGTTTTCCATTACCAGCACAGGCTTGGGACAGCCGTTTCCGCAGGGCTCTAAGGCGTCCAGAGATTGAATGTTGTGCAGTGTCAGCAGCTCCGGCGGAATGACGCAGTCCGCGTCCAGCACGGTTTTGGGGCCGCTGCCGCAGTAAAATTCCGCTGCCCGGCGGCAGATTTCCTCCCGGAATGCGCCGATTTGGCTGCGGTTGATGGTAAAGCCGGCAGCCAGCTCGTGTCCGCCGTAGCTTTCCAGCAGCTGGGACAGGTCCGTCAGCGCGGCAAACAGGTTAAAGCCCCCAAAGCTCCGGGAGCTTGCCTTGCCGTGGTCCCCATCCAGACAGATTAAGAAGGTGGGACAGCAGAATTCCTCGGCAATGCGGCTGGCAACAATGCCCACCACGCCCTGATGCCAGCCTTCGTCAGCCAGCACAATGGCATCGGGAATCCGTCCCGGCGGGAGCATATCCAAAACCTGCTGATAAATCTCCGATTCCACAGCCTGCCGCTGTTTATTCAGCTGGCACAGGCTTTGCGCCACCTGCTCACCCCGGATGGGGTCATCGGTGAGAAACAGCTCCACAGCTAAATCAATCTGCCCCATACGGCCGGCGGCATTGATGCGGGGGGAGAGCATATAGCCCACCGCGGAGGCAGAAACCGAGCCGGGCTCGCAGCCGCACTGCTCCATCAGCGCCGCCAGACCCGGGCGTCGGGTATCCCGGAGCATAGCAAGACCCCGGGTTACAAAGGTGCGGTTTTCCCCGTGCAGGGGCATCACATCCGCCACTGTGCCCAGGCACACCATATCCCCGTAGGTATCCAGCAGTTCCTCTTGATTTCCGGACAGGGCGGCAGCCAGCTTGAACGCCACACCCACGCCGGACAAGGTCTTGTGGGGATAGCCGCCGTCGGGCCTGTGGGGGTCGATGACCGCAACAGCCTCCGGCAGGGTCTCCTTGCATTCGTGGTGGTCGGTAATTACCAGGTCAATTCCCAAGCGCTTGCACAGCTGGGCCTCCTCCACGGCGGTGATGCCGCAGTCCACGGTGATGATCAGCTTCACACCCAGGCTGTGCAGATACTCGATGGCGATGGGATTTAAGCCGTAACCCTCCTCCAACCGGCCGGGGATATAGGGCACACAGTCGCACCCCTGCTTGCGCAAAAAGTCCGTCAGCAGGCAGGTGGCGGTGATGCCGTCCACATCGTAGTCGCCAAAAACGGCGATTTTCTCCTCCCGTTCCATAGCCAGACCCACCCGCCCGGCAGCCAGCGCCATATCGGTCATCAGGTAGGGGTCAAGGAGGGGAGCATTGCAGTCTAAGTAACGATCCGCATCTTGCTTGCTTTCCAGGCCCCGGGAGGCAAGCACCATAGCTGCCAGCGGGGCGTAGCCACCTTGCACCAGCGCGTTGACTGCGGTTGCGCCGGGGTCGGTGGTGTTCCAGATTCCGTATTTCAAAACATTTCACACCCATTATATCATTTTCTTGATATTATACCAAAAATGCAGGCAATACACAATAGGAAAGTGGTTTTTTGTGGGTCTATTCTTGGGACGGGCCTCATATGGTGCTGTAAGGAGGGATTGGAATGAAACGGATTTTGTGTTTGCTGTGTGCGGTGCTGCTGCTACCCATCGTGCCGGCGATGGCGGTGGATATGGAGATTCCGGCAAAAAGCGCGGTGCTGATGGATGTGGCAACGGGGACGCTTTTGTATGAGCAGGATGCCCACACGCCCCTTGCCCCCGCCAGCGTTACCAAGGTGATGACCATGCTGCTGATTATGGAGGCCATTGCCGACGGGCGCATTGGCTGGGAGGATATGGTAACCACCTCGGAAGCCGCCGCTGCCAAGGGAGGCAGCCAGGTGTATTTGAAGGTGGGGGAGATGATGTCCGTAACGGATATGGTCAAGTCCATTGCGGTGTCCTCTGCCAACGACTGCGCCTGCGCTATGGCAGAGCATATTGCCGGCAGTGAGAGCGCCTTTGTGGACAGAATGAACCAGCGGGCAAAGGAGCTGGGAATGAACGACACCCATTTCGTCAACTGCACCGGCCTTGACGATGACGAATCGGCAAAGGACCACAAAACCTCCGCCTATGATATTGCGCTGATGTCCAGGGAACTGCTGAAAAACCACCCGGACATTAAGAAATTCACCACCATCTGGATGGATACGGTGCGTGGCGGCGCCTTCGGCCTGTCCAATACCAATAAGCTGGTGCGGTTTTACCAGGGAGCCACGGGTCTGAAAACCGGCTTTACCTCCCAGGCAGGCTATTGCCTGTCGGCATCGGCTATGCGGGAGGATATGGAGCTGGTTGCGGTGGTAATGGGGTGCGCAAGCTCCAAGGAGCGGTTTGCCGCCTGTAAATCCTTGCTGGATTACGGTTTTGCCGGCTTTGCAGTGATTACCCCCCAGTCAGAGAAGGCGGAAATCCCCGTGAAGCTGGGGGTGGCGGATACGGTAACGGCTGTGCCCTCGGGAGAGGACGCGGTGCTGATTGATAAGGGGCAGAAAAATCAAATCACCCAGCAGGTGGAGCTGGAAGAATCCGTCAACGCCCCGGTGAGCAGGGGGCAGCGGCTGGGTACGCTGTATATCAAGGCAGGCGAGCAGGTGCTCAAAGAGATTCCCCTGGTGGCGGAGCAAGCGGTGGAAAAGCTCACTTTCTTGCAAATGTGGGGCAGAATCCTGCGAAAGCTCACAATGGCAACTTAAAAATGCAGAATGCAGAATGCAAAATGCAAAATGAATGTATCGGCTTTGCCGATGATTCTAATAGTCGCCGTTGGCGACACCTCTAATTTTGAATTTTCAATTTTGAATTTTGCATTAAAAAACCCGCGGGTGCATTTGCACTCGCGGGTTTCTCTATAAATCTTACTTGCCGCCGCCGGCGATCTGTGCGGCAACCTCATCAGCGAAGTTCTCTTCCTTCTTTTCGATGCCCTCGCCCTTAATATAGTGGATAGCGTCAACAAACTTGACAGAACCACCCAGCTTCTTGGCAGCGTCAGCAATGTAGCCAGCCACATCGCCCTGGAACAGGTCGGAACGGACGAAGTCCTGCTGCAACAGGCAGATCTCCTTGAAGAAGGCGTTGATCTTGCCCTGGGCAATCTTTTCCTTCACCTGAGCGGGCTTGGAAGCCATCTTGGGATCGTTGTCCATCAGAGCGACCTGCACGGACATCTCCTTCTCAACCTCAGCCTGGGGAACCAGGGACTTATCCCAGTATTTTGCATTCATAGCAGCGATCTGCATAGCCACGTTCTTACCGATCTCGGTAGCGTCGCAGCCTTCCACAGCCAGGTTTACCAGAACACCGTGGGTGCCGCCTGCGTGGACGTAGGCAACGGAGGTGTTGTCAGCAAAACGGGCGAAACGGCGGATCTGCATATTCTCACCGATGGACATAACCTTCTCCTGCATGATCTCGGTAACGGTCAGGTCGGAGTTGGGATACTTGGCAGCCTTCAAAGCCTCCACATCGGCAGGATTTGCGGTAGCAACCACCTCTGCCAGGTTCTTAACCAGATCCAGGAAGGAATCGGTCTTGGCGGCAAAGTCGGTCTCGGAGTTGACTTCGATCACAACGCCCACGCCGTTGACAACAGTTGCGTAAGCAACGCCCTCGGCAGCGGTGCGGTCAGCCTTCTTAGCGGCCTTGGCCAGACCCTTTTCACGGAGCCAGTCCACAGCCTTGTCCATATCACCGTCGGTAGCGGTCAGGGCTGCCTTGCAGTCCATCATACCAACGTTGGTCATCTCACGGAGCTTCTTAACATCAAGAGCAGTAAATGCCATAGTAGTGTCCTCCTATATTTTATTCGGCAGCAGCTTCTTCGGTAGCTTCTGCTTCAACGGCCTCAACGCCTGCGTCCTCACCCTGACGGCCCTCGATGGCAGCGGAAGCCATAGCGGCGGCGATCAGACGGATG
The DNA here is from genome assembly GCA_045635105.1 of Faecousia sp. GTDB lineage: Bacteria > Bacillota > Clostridia > Oscillospirales > Oscillospiraceae > Faecousia. The sequence goes on from JAZRBN010000007.1 coordinate 33,898, forward strand.
GCGCGGATAGCGTCGTCATTGCCGGGAATCACGTAGTCGATCTCGTCGGGATCGCAGTTGGTGCCAACGATAGCCACAATGGGAATGCCCAGCTTCTTAGCCTCGGCGATGGCGTTGCGCTCCTTGCGGGGGTCAACGATGAACAGAGCAGCGGGAATCTTCTTCATTTCCTTAACGCCGCCCAGGTACTTTTCCAGCTTCTCGATTTCGCCCTGGTGCTTGATAACTTCCTTCTTGGGCAGCATAGCGAAGGTGCCGTCAGCTTCCATCTTGCGCAGCTGAGCCAGACGGTCGATACGGGTACGCATGGTGCGGAAGTTGGTGAGCATACCGCCCAGCCAGCGGGCGTTCACATAGTAGCCGCCGCAGCGAATGGCTTCTTCCTTGATGGCGTCCTGCGCCTGCTTCTTGGTGCCGACGAACAGAACATTGCCGCCCTCAGCAGCGATATCGCGGACGAAATTGTAGGCCTCTTCCAGCTTCTTAACGGTCTTCTGCAAGTCGATGATGTAGATACCGTTACGCTCGGTGTAGATGTAGGTGGCCATTTTGGGGTTCCAGCGGCGGGTCTGATGACCGAAGTGCACACCGGCCTCCAACAGTTGCTTCATAGATACGACAGACATAGTTTTTTCTCCTTTTGTTTTTCCTCCACCCCGTTCATTCCGAGCCGCCCGTCCAGTGGACACGGGAGCGACAGGTCCCCGGGTGTGTGGTGTAATTACTACGGAAAATTTCCGTGCCGAATTATTATATAAGAAGTATGCCCGTTTTGCAAGTGTTTTTTTCGGTTTTTTCACATTTTTTCCAATCTTTTTTGGCGCAACAGCATCTAGTAAAATTTAGCAAAATCCGACCCAATATATAGAGGAATTCTCATAAAAAACAGGCGGGAGCTTGCTCCCGCCCAATATACATTCTCCATTGTCCGCGGATACTTAAAACAGCAGTCGGGGTTTGCCCCGCAGAACCCGGCAGTCGTCGGGCCGGATGTCCACCAGCACGATGTCGGGTCCGATGCGGCAGATGCTGCCCCAGGGGATGACAAAATCGTCCTTTGGCGGCCCGAGGCCACCAAATTTGCACCGCCCGGGTACCACAATGGCATTCACTTCGCCCTTGGGAAGCTGAATGATCACATCCTCAATGACCCCCAGCCGCCGTCCGTCGCTGATGCAGATGACCTCCTTGCAGTGCAAATCCGTAAACTTGGCTGACATAGACCGCCCCCCTTTTTGGTAAAGGGTATGCAAACCGGCAGGGAGATAGAACAGTTGACAATGGACAATTGACAATGGTTTTATTCCGTCGGCAACGCCGACACCTTCATTATCCATTATACATTGTCCATTCTTTAAGACAGGCTGAATGACTTCCGCATGGACTTAATTGCTCCCTTTTCCAGCCGGGAGACCTGCGCCTGAGAGATGCCCAGGGCGCTTGCCACCTCCATCTGGGTCTTGCCGTCGAAAAACCGCAGGGACAGGATTTGCTTTTCCCTTGCCCCTAAGCTGCGGAAGGCATTTTGCAGGCAAATCTGGTCAATCCAGGCGCCTTCGGTGTTGCGGGTGTCCTTCACCTGGTCCAGAATGGTCAGCGGGTCGCCGCCCTCTGCATACACCGGATCGTACAGGCTCACCGGCGCGCAGACCGCGTCCAGCGCCTCTGCCACATCCCCCTCCGGCAGACCCAATTCCTTGGCCACCTCTGCGTTGCTGGGGTCGCGGCCCAGCCGGGGTACCATCGCCTCCTTGCATTGCAGCACCCGGTATGCCACATCTCGCAACGACCGACTCACCCGAATGGCGGAATTATCCCGCAGGTACCGCCGCACCTCCCCTGCAATCATTGGCACACCGTAGGTGGAAAACCGCACCCCCTTGGTGGGGTCAAAATTGCTGATGGCTTTCATCAGTCCGATACAGCCAACCTGAAACAGGTCGTCGGGATTCTCACCCCGTTTTTCAAACCGCTGAATCACCGACAGCACCAGCCGGAGATTTCCTTCAATCAGCGCCTCCCGGGCGCGGGTGTCGCCCTTTTTTGCCTGTAACAGCAAGCTGTCCATCTGCGTCTGGGTCAGCGTTTTGAGATTTGCGGTGTTCACACCGCAGATTTCCACTTTACCCTGCATATTGCCTCCTGCACCATAATGATGTAGTCAGTATTTCCTGCGGGGGAAATTTCATACAGAAAGGGGCTTTGTGGAAAACGCACAAAAAATTTTTTGCCCCTTGGAAACCGCGCTCGGTTTTTTTGGGAAAGCGGAAACAAGCGGCAACAATTTGTGAAATTGTTTGGGATAAAAGGGGGTATTTTAACAGCAACATAATCCCTTAAAAAGGCGTAAAATTTTTCATTATGCAACGGGTTATGCAAAAGGAAATGTCCCTTTTTGCCGGGTTCAGGAAGGGACAAACCCGCTCAAATCCATAAGTTTTCCACATTGTCCACAGAGTTTTCCACAGTCCGGCAGAGGCGGGAAATTTCCTGCTGCATATGCATTTTGGTTAACATAAGGCTTTTTGACAGCGGTTGACATTTTTGTAATTTTTGCGCCGTGAGCATTTTGCCCACAGGGAATTTTTTGCTGAAAAAATTCCTCTTGACAAGAAAAATCCCCCTGTTGAAGCATTTCCCCCGCTGTAACGGAAAACTATATGTTGTGGCCTGTTTTCCTTGCTGACACTACCTGTTTGCCATCGGTGGGGCAATTTCAAAAAAGAGGAAAATATTCGTAATTTTTTTGAAAAAGGTATTGATTTTATGGAAAACCTCGGCTATAATTGGTCAGTGCATGAGCATAACACGAGACAGGAGGTGTAAGAATGCCCAACATTAAGTCCTCTAAGAAGGATGTCGTTTCTTCCAAGATTGCTTATGAGAAGAACAAGGCAAACAAGACTGCGTTGAAGACTGTCCTGAAAAAGTTTGATGCCGCTCTGGAATCCGGCGACCGCGCCGCTGCCGAGGGTGCATACAAGCTGGCCGTTAAGGCTGTTGACCAGGGTGTCAACAAGGGTATCGTCAATAAGAACGCTGCCGCTCGCAAGAAGAGCAGCCTGACCTTGAAGCTGAACAAGCTGGCCTGATTTCTCTGAAAATATCGCCTTCCGAACTGTTCGGGAGGCGTTTTTTCATTTTTCCGGCAGGGGATCTTTTGCCCCGGCTGTGCGTTTTGAAAGCCTTGAAGTATACCCGATACATCTGCGGCTTTCAACCTTCATCCGGGACAAAATCTCTCCCTGCCGACGCAGGGGATCTTTTGAATGCAAAATGCATAATGCATAATGCAAAATGTAGGGGCGATCATGGATCGCCCGGCATTGTCCATTGTCAATTGTCCATTCTCGTGCTATACTTTATATAGAAAACGCTGGAAGGAGGTGCGTCCCGTGGCAAGACTTTCCGACCCTATTACCATATTAAAGGGCATCGGCCCTACCAAGGCAAAGCAGTTTGCCGCCTTGAACATTTTCACCCTGGAAGACCTGCTCTGCCATTTTCCCCGTGGCTATGAGGACCGCACCCAGCTGATTCCCATTGAAAAATTGGAGCCGGACAGGCCTGCCTGCTTCCGGGCAATGGTGATGAACACCCCCAGAACCAGCCATATCCGCAAGGGCCTGGACATCACCAAGGTGCAGGTTGCCGACCACACCGCCCGGCTGACCCTTACCTTTTTCAATCAGAAATATACCGCCGAGCAGCTGCAATACGGCAAGGAGTATATTTTCTACGGGGCGGTGTCCGGGGATTTTATCGGCTATAATATGACATCTCCGGTATTTGAGTCCCTTGACAGCACGCCCCTGACTACCCGTCGGGTGCTGCCTGTTTATCCGCTGACAGCGGGACTTTCCAACGCGTCGGTTTTGAAAGCGGTGCAGCAGGCGTTGGCCATTTGCGACCCGCCCGCTGAGATTATCCCCGAGAATATCCGTATGGAATACGGCATTTTGCCGGCGGAAAGAGCCTATTATGCCATTCACCAGCCCACCTCTATGGAGGAGGCGGAGCTGGCGAAAAAGCGGCTGATTTTTGAGGAATTCTTCGTCTTTTCCGCAGGGCTGTCGTTGATGCGGGCGTCCCGGGCATTGAAGAAAATTCCTGCTTACCGGGATTGCGATTTAACTGAATTTTATAATGCATTGCCCTTTTCCCTTACCGGTGCGCAAAGCCGCGCCATTGGGGAAATCCTGGCGGATTTGCGCCGGGGAGCGCCTATGAACCGGCTGGTGCAGGGGGATGTGGGCAGCGGTAAGACGATGGTGGCGGCAGCGGCAGCGTATCTAGCCATTCGCAACGGCCACCAGGCGGCTATGATGGCGCCCACGGAAATTCTGGCAGAGCAGCACTTTGCTTCTCTTTCTAAATTGCTCACTCCCTTGGGCGTTTCCGTGGAGCTGCTCACCGGCTCGCTGACTCCCAAGCAGAAGCGGCTGGCAAGGGAGCGGATTGAAAGCGGGCAGTCCCGGCTGATTGTGGGAACCCACGCGCTGGTATCCGATGCCACAGTGTTTGCCGATTTGGGCCTGGTGATTACCGATGAGCAGCACCGCTTTGGCGTTGCCCAGCGGTCGGCGCTGGCTGGCAAGGGGCAGGACCCCCATCTGCTTGTGATGTCTGCCACCCCCATTCCCAGAACCCTGGCGCTGTTGATGTACGGGGATTTGGAGGTCTCTATTCTGGATCAGCTGCCCCCGGGCAGAGAGCCGGTGGACACATTTTTGGTAAATGAGAGCTACCGCGCCCGGATCAATGCCTTTATCCGCAAGCAGGTGGATGCCGGGCATCAGTGCTTTGTGGTGTGTCCTGCGGTGGAGGAAAATGACGGACTGGATTTGAAGGCAGCGGAAACCTGGGCCCAAACCCTGCAAAAGACGGTGTTTCCCGATTTGCGCGTGGCGCTGCTTCACGGACAGATGCGCGCTTCCGAAAAAGAGGGCGTGATGGCAGCCTTTGCCGCCGGGCAGGCGGATGTGCTGGTGGCAACCACGGTGATTGAGGTGGGTGTGGACGTGCCCAACGCCACCTTGATGGTGATTGAGGACGCGGACCGGTTCGGTCTTTCCCAGCTGCATCAGCTCCGGGGACGGGTGGGCCGCGGCAAGGCCAAGAGCTATTGCATTCTCACCTCCCGGAACAAAAATGCCGAAACCTTGCAGCGGCTGAAAGCCCTGTGCGCCACCACCGACGGCTTCAAAATTGCCGAGGAGGATTTGCGATTGCGGGGTCCCGGCGACTTTTTCGGCGCCCGGCAGTCGGGTTTGCCGGTGTTCCGGGTGGCTAATTTAAGCTGCGATTTGCAGACGCTGAAAGCTGCCCAGGCCGCCTCTGCTGACTGGATTGACCGGCAGGGCACTGCCAACACCCCGGAGGCCCAGGCGCTGCGCAGCAGAATCGCCCAGCTGTTCCAGCGGGCGCAAAACACAATTAATTAATGGACAATTGACAATGGACAATGTACAATGTAGGGGCGACCTGTGGTCGCCTCTTCTTAATATATAAACCAAGTTTATGGGGATTCCAAAGGGGGAAGTGTGAGAAAGTATGAAAGCTCCCCCCAAAAATAAAACGGACGTGCTGCTTTTATCACAACACGTCCGTTTTTTCTGGTTTTATTCCAATTCAAATGCGCCGGTATAGAGCTGATAGTAGGTGCCCTTTTGGGCAATGAGGTCTTCGTGGGTGCCCCGCTCAATGATGCGGCCCTGGTCCAGCACCATAATGCAGTCAGCATTTCGCACTGTGGACAGCCGGTGGGCAATCACAAAGGTGGTTCTGCCCTGCATCAGCGCGTCCATACCCTTTTGCACCAGCGCTTCCGTGCGGGTGTCGATGGAGGAGGTAGCCTCGTCCAGAATCATCACCGGGGGATTGGCCACTGCCGCCCGGGCAATGGCAATCAGCTGCCGCTGACCCTGAGAAAGCTGTGCGCCGTTGCCGGTGAGCAGGGTGTTGTAGCCGTCGGGCAGGCGGGTGATGAAATCGTGGGCGTTGGCAGTCTTGGCAGCGTGAACGCAATCTTCGTCAGTTGCCAGCAGGTTACCGTAGCGGATATTCTCCATCACCGTGCCGGTGAACAGGTTGGTCTCCTGCAACACAATGCCCAGGCTTCGCCGCAGATCCGCCTTGCGAATCTTGTTGATATTGATGCCGTCGTAGCGGATTTTGCCGTCGGCGATATCGTAGAACCGGTTGAGAAGGTTGGTAACGGTGGTCTTTCCTGCGCCAGTTGCGCCCACAAAGGCCAGCTTCTGACCGGGCTTGGCGTACAGGGAGACATCGTGCAGCACCGTTTTTTCCGGCACATAACCGAAGTCCACGGTGTCCATAGTAATGTCGCCGGCAAGCCGGGTGTAGGTAACGGTGCCGTCGGCCTGGTGGGGGTGCTTCCACGCCCACTGACCGGTGTGCTCGTTACATTCGGTAATCACGCCGTCGGTTTCCCGGCAGTTGACTAAGGTTACATAGCCGTTGTCATCCTCTACCGGTTCATCCATCAGCTGGAAAATCCGCTCCGCGCCGGCCAGCGCCATAACGATGGAATTGATCTGGTTACTCACCTGACCGATGGGCATATTGAACTTCCGGCTCAGCAGCAAAAATGCCGCCAGAGCGCCCAAGTCCAGCAGTTCCCCTCCGGAGGCAATGGCGATGGCGCCGCCAGCAATGGCCAAAAGGGTGTACTGGATATAGCCTAAATTGTTGTTCACCGGTCCCATCATATTGGTAAATGCGCCGGCTTTGAAGGCGTTTACCCGCAGGGTGTCGTTGATTTGGTTGAATTCACCCTTGCAGGTTTCCTCCCGGCAGAACACCTTTACCACCCGCTGTCCGGAGATCATTTCCTCCACATAGCCGTTGACCGCGCCCAAGGACTTCTGCTGACCGATAAAGAACTTGGCAGAGTGCATTGCCACGGTTTTGGTTACATAGAGAATGCCCAGGGCGGTAACCACCACCACGGCGGTGAGAATGGCAGATGCCTTGACCATCAGGGCAAATACCGTTACCAGCGTGGCAATGGAGGAGATGCAGTTGGGCAGCGCCTGGGTGATCATCTGCCGGAGGGTGTCGATGTCCGAGGTGTAGCGGCTCATCACATCGCCGGCAGGGTGGGTGTCGAAGTAGCGAATGGGCAGCCGCTGCATATGCCGGAACATATCGTCCCGAATCTGCTTTTGCGTACCCTGTCCCACCCGTACCATCAGGTAGTTATACAAAAACGAGGATACAATGCCCAAAGCGTATGCCCCGCCCATTCCAATCAAAAATTGAATCAGCGGCATATAATCGGGATTTACCTGCCCGGTGAGGGGCTTGATGTAGTTGTTGATCAGCGGCTCTAAGGAGTAGCTGCTCAGAGCTGTGGCGAGGGAGCTCAGGAGAATGCACACCACCACCAAAACCATAGTGCCCCGGTAGGGCTTCATATAGCTCAGCAGCCGGGCGATGGTCTTTTTTGGGTCTTTGGCCTTGCGGCCGTCGCCTTTCATACGAACAGGAGGCATTACTCTTCGCCTCCTTTCACCTGAGATTCATAAACTTCCCGGTAGATGTGGGAGGTTTCCAGCAGCTGTTGGTGTGTTCCCTGGGCGACAATTTTACCGCCGTCGAGCACCAGAATCAAATCCGCGTCCTGTACCGACGCCACCCGCTGGGCGATAATCAGCTTGGTGGTGTTGGGGATTTCCTCAGCAAATGCCTTGCGGATCAGGGCATCGGTGCGGGTGTCCACCGCGGAGGTGGAGTCGTCCAAAATGAGAATCTTCGGCTTTTTCAGCAGAGCTCTTGCGATGCAAAGCCGCTGCTTCTGTCCGCCGGAGACATTGGCGCCGCCCTGCTCAATGTGGGTGTCGTAGCCGTCGGGGAAGCCCATAATGAAATCGTGGGCGCAGGCAAGCCGGCAGGCGTGCTCCATTTCCCCGTCGGTGGCGTCGGGGTTACCCCAGCGCAGGTTATCCCGGATTGTGCCGGAGAACAGCACATTCTTTTGCAGCACCACTGCCACCTGGTTCCGCAGGGTGTGGATATCGTAATCCCGCACATCCACACCGCCCACCTTTACAGAGCCTTCCGTGGCATCGTAAAGCCGGGGAATCAGCTGAACAAAGGTGGATTTAGAAGAGCCTGTGCCGCCTAGAATGCCCACGGTCATACCTGCGTCAATATGCAGGCTGATGCCGTCCAGGGCGTTTCTGCCGGCGTCTTTGCTGTACCGGAAGGAGACATTTTCAAAGTCCACCGAGCCGTCTTTCACTTCCGTAACGGGGTTTTCCGGATTGCTTAGCGCCGGCTGCTCGGTGAGCAGCTCGTAGGCCCGGCGCATAGGCGCCCGGCTCATAGTGAACATTACAAACACCATGGACATCATCATAAGGCCCATGAGAATCTGGCTGGTGTAGGTAAACATTGCCGTCAGCGCAGCGGTATCCAGCGCGCCGCCGACCACCTGCTTTGCCCCAAGGAAGGAAATTACGATAATGCAGGTATATACGGCAAACTGCATTAGCGGGTTATTAAATGCCATAATCCGCTCGGCTTTCGTGAAATCCTTGTAAATGGAGTCGGAAACATCGGAAAATTTATCAATTTCCTTACTTTCCCGGACAAAGGACTTTACCACCCGGATACCCCGGACATTTTCCTGCACCACATTGTTCAGCTTGTCGTAGGTTTTGAACACCCGCTCGAAGATGGGGTGTACCAGCTTGATCAGCACGCCCAGACCCAGCGCCAGCAGCGGCAGCATAATGCAGTAGATCACGCTGAGCTTGGGGCTGATGCGAAAGGCCATAACCAGCGCCATCACCAGCATCACCGGTGTGCGGAAAATCATGCGAATGGACATCTGGAAGGTCATCTGCAAGGTTGCCACATCAGAGGTCAGACGGGTAACGATGCTGGATGTGGAAAATTTGTCGATATTGGAAAAGTCGTAGGTTTGCACCCGGGCGAACATATCGTGGCGCAAATTCCGGGCAAAGCCGGTGCTGGCGTAGGCGGCAAAAAATGCCGAGGCAACGCCGAAAATCAGACTGCACAGAGCGCACAGCGCCAAAAGTCCGCCGTACTTCCACACCGCGGGCATATAGCCGGGCTCAATGCCCTGCCGCAGCAGCTCGGCAAGGACCAGGGGAATGAAAATCTCCATAGTAACCTCGCCCACCATACAGATGGGACTGCCCAGCGCCGCCCACTTAAATTCCCGGATACTCCGGGCAAGGGTTTTAATCACAAAGCCTTCCTCCTAGCTGAAATTTCTCTAATTCTATATTTTAACAGAATGGATTTATAATGCAAGAGGGGTATAAAAAAGTTTACAATTTTCTTCCTGTTTGCTATACTGGGATACATATTGTAGGGCGGGGGCTTGCTCCCGCCGCAGAAGACACCAAGGCTTTTCGGCGGGAGCAAGCCCCCGCCCTACAAAAGCGTGAAGGAGAGAGGCGTGTTTATGAAAGCAGACTGCCATATGCATATGGTGCTGGACGGGGTGGAGTGGAAAGCCGCCATCGCCCGGCACGGCAACGGTCCTTGCCAGCGGTTTATCCGGCAGACCCTGAGGGTCTATGCAGACGCTGGCTATACCTACCTGCGGGACGGCGGCGACCGGTGGGGTGTGGGTAAAAAAGCGCGGGACTTGGCGAAAGAATACGGCATTACCTACCGCACACCCCTTGCCCCTTTGTGCCGCCAGGGCCATTACGGCAGCTTTATCGGCACAGCGTATAAGGATTTGAAGGAGTACGGGGCGTTGGTGCAAAAAACCAAAGCCGATGGCGGCGATTTTATTAAGATTATGATATCCGGACTGATGGATTTTGACCGGTTTGGCGTGCTGACCCAGCCGGGACTGGATAAAAAGGAAATCCGGGAGCTGATTCACATTGCCCACGGTGAGGGTATGGCGGTGATGGCCCACGCCAACGGGGGCGATACCGTTCTGGCTGCGGCGGAGGCCGGGGTGGATTCGGTGGAGCACGGGGCGTATCTGCACGGGGAAGCCCTTTGCGCTATGAAAGAAATGGGCGTTGTTTGGGTGCCGACCCTGTCCACCATCGGAAATCTATTGGGTAAAGGCAGGTTTTCGGAAGCCGATGTGGCGCGGATTTTGGAAAGCGCCCTTGTGAATGTGGAAGCATTTTCCCATATGGGCGGCCTGCTGGCCAGCGGCAGCGATGCCGGCGCCTGGGCAGTACCCCACGGCTGTGATACGGAAGATGCCTGGCTTGCCCGGGCAGGGGTAACCGAAGAAGCCTTGCAAAAAGGTCTTAAAGTGATAAAAAGCAAATTTTAGAGAAAAAAGCTCCCTTGTGTAAAGGGAGCTGGATTTTTGTGTAGCAAAAAGACGGAGGGATTGTAGAAGTACAATACACTACAACCCCTCCGTCAAAAATCAGAGATTTTTGCCACCTCCCCTTACACAGGGGAGGCTTTGTTTTCTGCCAAATATTCCTCTGCCTGATGGACTGCGGTAGCGCCGTCGGCAACGGCGGTAACGATCTGCCGCAGGGCCTTGGCGCGGACATCGCCTACGGCGTATACGCCGGGGATGTTGGTGGCGGTGGATTCACCTGCCAGAATATAACCTTTATCGTCCAGCAGCAGCTTGTCTTTGACCAATTCCGTGGCAGGCTCTCTGCCGATACCCACAAACACCCCGTCGCAGGGCAGGGTTTCCGTTTCCCCGGTGGCAAGGTTCTTTACTGCCAGCTCCCCCTTGCGGATTTCGGCAACCGCGCTGTTCCAGTGAAATTCCACATTTTCCGTTTCCAGCAGGGGCTTGTGGTAGACCTGGGATGCCCGCAGGCTGTCCCGCCGGTGGACAAGGAGCACTTTGCTGGCCAGCCGGCTCAGCAGCAGCGCATCTGCTGCCGCGGTGTTGCCGCCGCCGATGACCGCCACGGTCTTGCCCCGGTAGAACATACCGTCGCAGGCGGCGCAGTAATGCACACCCCGCCCGTACAGCTCCTTTTCCCCGGGAACGCCCAGCTGCTTTGGCTCTGCGCCGGTGGCAAGGACCACCGTTTTGCCGGAAAATGCGCCGTCGGTGGTTTGGGCAGTCTTGATATTGCCCTCTAAGGAGAGGGAAAGCACTTCTGCCATACGGGTCTGAGCGCCGAAGCGCTCTGCGTGGGTCTTCATCTGCTGACCCAGGGTAAAGCCGTCGATGCCGTCCACAATGCCGGGGTAGTTGTCAATCTGGGGACTTTCCGCCATTTGACCGCCGGCGGACAGCTTTTCCAGCACCAGTACGGACATTCCCGCCCGTGCGGCATACAACGCCGCGGCATAGCCGCCGGGGCCGCCGCCTATAATCAGCATATCGTAAAGCTTGTCCATAGAGAAACTCCTTTTTGTAAAAGAATAATAGGGGCGGTAGCAGCCGCCCCTATATGTTTACAGCATTTCCAAAATCTGCGCCTTAGGCTTTGCGCCCAGGGACTGATTTGTGATTTCGCCGTTTTTAATGACGAACAGAGAGGGAATGCTCACCACATCATATTTTGCAGCCAGCTCCGGCTCCTCGTCCACATTGATTTTGCACACCTTGATATCCTCCCGCTCAGCGGCAATTTCGTCCAAAACAGGGGCAATCATTTTGCACGGACCGCACCAGGTGGCAAAGAAATCCACCAGCACAGGCTTATCGGCGTTCAAAACCTCTTTCTCGAAGGTATCCTTTGTAATATGCAGTACGTTCATCGTGTTTTCCTCCTTATTATCTTTTGTTTACCTTAGTATACCATTTTTTCGGAAAAACGATGTGATATTTATCACAAATTATTCGAAGAACTCCTTAATGGTGTCGAAGAACTTGTTCCGCTTGGGGCTGGATTTGCCGTCCAGGGAATCGTCCAGCTGGCGCAGCAGCTCCTTTTGCTCCTTGGTCAGCCTGGTGGGGGTCTCTACTACCACCGCAAACCGGTGGTCGCCCCGGCGCTTGGGATTGTTCACCGAAGGAATGCCTCTGCCGGGCAGGGTAAAGAGCTTGCCGGTCTGGGTTCCCTCGGGAATCTCAAATTTCACCTTGCCGTCCAAGGTGGGCACTTCGATTTCCGAGCCAAGGGCAGCCTGGGTAAAGGTGATGGGCACCTCGCAGAATACGTGGATGCCGTCCCGCTGGAAAATGGCGTGGCGCCGGATGTAAATATCCACCATCAAATCGCCGTTAGGACCGCCGTTAAAGCCAACGCAGCCCTCACCGCGAATCCGGACGGTCTGCCCGTTGTCCACACCGGCAGGGACCTTGACCTTGATGCGTTGGGTGCGGCGCACCTTGCCCTTGCCCCGGCAGGTATTACAGGGATTTTTGATAATCTTACCCCGTCCGGAACACTGGGGACAGGTGGTGGTGGATTGCATCTGCATACCCATAAAGTTCTGCATTGTGCGGATCTGACCGGTGCCCCGGCATTGGGAGCAGGTCTCGGTCTTTCCGTCAGCAGAGCCTGTGCCATTGCACTGGGCGCAGTTTTCGATTCTCTGGGCGGAAACCTCTTTTTCCGTACCGAAGGCGGCTTCCTCAAAGGTCAGCTCCAGCCGGGCGCCTACATTTTCGCCCCGGCGGGGTACATTTTGGGTACTCTGCCGACGGCTGCCGCCACCGAAGAAGGAGCCGAAAATATCTCCCAAATCCCCGAAATCGCCGAATCCGCCAAAGCCGCCCCCGTAGCCGCCTGCGCCGCCGCCATAGTTGGGGTCAACGCCGGCAAAGCCGAACTGGTCATAGCGGGAGCGCTTTTCCGTGTCGGAGAGCACCTCGTATGCCTCGCCGATTTCCTTGAATTTCTCCTCGGCGGCTTTGTCCCCGGGATTGCGGTCCGGGTGGTATTTCATAGCGCTTTTGCGGTATGCTTTTTTGATTTCCTCGGCGCTGGCGTTTTTCTCAACACCCAGCACCTCATAATAGTCGCGTTTGTTTTCTCCCATTTTTTCACCTCAATGTATGAGAAACCTTGTAGGGCGGGGGTTCACTCCCGCCGTCATTGCGGTAAATATTTTTTCGGCGGGACCAAGGCCCCGCCCTACATTTATCCGTATGCGACCAATTAAGGGGCGGTGAAACCGCCCCTTTGGGGTTAGTCAACGGTCTGATAGTCAGCGTCTACCACGCCATCATCGTTGGGGGCAGCGCCCTCTTCCTGAGGCGCGGCGTTCTTGTACAGCTTCTCGGAAACAGCGTAGAATGCCTTCTGCACCTCATCGGTGGCGTCCTTGATGGCTTGCAGGTCAGTGCCCTTGTTGGCCTCTTTCAGCTTGTCAACGGCGGCCTGAATGGAGGACTTTTCTTCCTCGGTGATCTTGTCGCCCAGCTCGCCCAGGGTCTTCTCGGTCTGATAGATCAGATGCTCGGCGTTGTTGTGGGTGTCCACTTCTTCCTTCTTGGCCTTATCCTCGGCGGCAAACTGCTCAGCTTCGCGCACAGCCTTGTCGATCTCGTCCTGAGACAGGTTGGTGGAAGCGGTGATGGTGATATCCTGCTCCTTGCCGGTGCCCAGGTCCTTGGCGGATACCTTTACGATGCCGTTGGCGTCGATATCGAAGGAAACCTCAATCTGCGGTACGCCACGGGGCGCGGGTGCAATGCCGGTGAGCTGGAAGCGGCCCAGAGTCTTGTTGTAGGCAGCCATTTCGCGCTCGCCTTGCAGCACGTGGACCTCAACGGAGGTCTGACCGTCAGCGGCGGTGGAGAAAATCTGGCTCTTGCGGACGGGAATGGTGGTGTTACGGTCGATCAGTCTGGTGAACACGCGGCCTTGGGTCTCAATACCCAGAGACAGGGGGGTAACGTCCAGCAGGACCACGTCCTTCACATCGCCGGTAAGCACACCGCCCTGAATGGCAGCGCCCAGGGCCACGCACTCGTCGGGGTTGATGCCCTTGAAGCCTTCCTTGCCGGTGAGATTCTTCACAGCCTCCTGCACAGCAGGGATACGGGTAGAGCCGCCCACCAGCAGCACCTTGTGCAGGTCGGAAGCAGTCAGGCCTGCATCGTTCATAGCCTGGCGGACAGGCTTCAAGGTGCGCTCTACCAGGTCGGCAGTCATTTCG
>JAZRBN010000008.1:0-11780 GCA_045635105.1 Faecousia sp.
GCGCTGACCCGGGTAATGCCGTCTGGACCGCCCAGGCGGGTATCGCTGGTGAAGATGTGCGCCTTGCTGTCCTCACCGCACAGCACCGCCCGTTTGGAGAACACCGCCACACCGTGGAGTGTTACCGGTCTGCCGGCGCCCACCACCGCATCCGCCAAAATCCGGTAATAGAAGGTGGCGTCCACGCAATAATGATGGCAATCAAAGGCCACCGGCTCCACATCTATATAAGTATACAGCAATTCTGCGCACCGGACCTTAGCGCCGCCGCAGGTATCCAGCGTATTTTGGGATGCTCTGGTAAGATATACCCGCAGGTCCTCGATGCAGTCCTTATCCCGACAGCTGTCGGTAATTTTTCTGGTGTGAATGGAAAGCGCCTGCTGCAAATCCTCAATGTTGCAGCGCACACTTCCCTGGCAATACTCTGACATAGGAATCCCTCCTGAAAAAGTTTTGGGTTGAGCGCTTATGGGACAGTTTATGCATTCGCCGGAGCGCAGGTGCAAGGAAAAACACCGCCAAGAGCAAATTCCCAGATATTACATAAGAAATTTTACATTATTTTGTGTTTACCTCTTGCAAAAAACACAATATGTAGTATAATTGGGATTACACACGAAAAAAGCAGAACCGCATCTTCAAAGGAGGATTTCAATATGAAGATTATTAAGCGCAACGGCGCGGAGGTAGTATTTGATGCCGGCAAAATCGAAACCGCCATCACCAAAGCCAATAACGCCGTAGAAGAAAGCGTCCGTATGACGCCCCTGCAAATTAAGCGCATCACCGAGCACGTGCAAATCAGCTGTGAGGAGCTGGGCCGCAGCCCCTCTGTGGAGGAGATTCAAGACCTGGTAGAAAAGGCAATTATGGCCCACGGCGCTTATGAGGTTGCCAAATGCTATATTACATACCGCTATACCCGCAGCCTGCTCCGCCAGTCCAACACCACCGACGACCGGATTCTGACCCTGATCGAATGCAACAACGAGGAGGTCAAGCAGGAGAACGCCAACAAGAATCCCACCATTAACGCTGTCCAACGGGACTATATGGCAGGCGAAGTGAGTAAAGACATTACCAGCCGCATCCTGCTGCCCAAGGACATTGTGGACGCCCACAACGCCGGTATTATCCACTTCCACGACGCAGACTACTATGCCCAGCATATGCACAACTGCGACCTGGTGAACCTGGAAGATATGCTGCAAAACGGCACCGTCATCTCCGGCACCCTCATTGAAAAACCCCACTCCTTCTCCACCGCCTGCAACATCGCCACCCAGATCATCGCCCAGGTGGCATCCAACCAGTACGGCGGTCAGTCCATTTCCCTTACGCACCTTGCCCCCTTCGTGCAAATCAGCCGGGAGCATATCCGCAAGGGCGTGAAAAAGGAAATGGCGGAGCTGGGCATCAACCCCACCGAGGAAACCGTTTCCAAATTAGTGGAAGACCGGCTCCGCGAAGAGGTCAGCCGTGGCGTACAGACCATTCAGTATCAGGTTGTTACCCTGATGACCACCAACGGCCAGGCCCCCTTCATCACTGTCTTTATGTACCTGAACGAAGCCCGTAATGAACAGGAGAAAAAAGACCTGGCGCTGATTATTGAGGAGATGCTCCGCCAGCGCTACCAGGGTGTCAAGAACGAAAAGGGCGTGTGGATCACTCCCGCCTTCCCCAAGCTGATTTATGTACTGGAAGAGGACAACATCACCGAGGACTCCCCCTACTGGTACTTGACCAAGCTGGCTGCCCAGGTTACCGCCAAGCGTATGGTGCCCGACTACATCAGCGAAAAGAAGATGCTGGAATTCAAGGGCGATACCTATGTGTGTATGGGCTGCCGCTCCTTCCTGACCCCCGACCGCTTCACCGAAGCCGGCGTAGGTAACATCGCCAATGCCGGCAACTACGAGCCGGGCAAGCATAAGTACTACGGTCGTTTCAACCAGGGCGTTGTAACCATCAACCTGGTGGATGTAGCCCTTTCCTCCGGCAAGGATATGGACAAATTCTGGCAGATTTTCGACGAGCGGCTGGATCTGTGCTACCGGGCGCTGCTGTGCCGCCACGAGCGGCTGAAAGGCACCCTGTCCGACGCCGCCCCCATTCTGTGGCAGTACGGCGCACTGGCGCGGCTGGAAAAGGGCGAACCCATCGACAGGCTGCTCTACGGCGGCTACTCCACCATCAGCCTGGGCTACGCCGGCCTTTACGAGTGCGTTAAGTATATGACCGGCCGCTCCCACACCGACCCGGAGGCCAAGCCCTTTGCCCTGCAAGTGATGGAGCATATGAACGATGCCTGCAAGGGCTGGAAGGCAAAGCATAACATCGACTTCTCCCTCTACGGCACGCCCCTGGAATCCACCACCTATAAATTCTCCAAGTGCCTGCAACAGCGCTTTGGACAGATTCCCGGCATCACCGACAAGAGCTACATCACCAATTCCTACCATGTCCACGTAACCGAGGAAATCGACGCCTTCACCAAGCTGCGCTTCGAATCCGAGTTCCAGCAGCTCTCCCCCGGCGGCGCAATCAGCTATGTGGAAGTACCCAATATGCAGCAGAACATCGACGCGGTGCTGGAAGTAATGAAGTTCATCTACGACAACATAATGTACGCGGAGCTGAACACCAAATCCGACTACTGCCAGTGCTGCGGCTTTGACGGAGAAATTGAAATCAAAGAAGATGACGGCAAGCTGGTTTGGGTATGTCCCCAGTGCGGCAACACCGACCAGAGCAAAATGAATGTAGCCCGCCGTACCTGCGGCTATATCGGCACCCAATACTGGAATCAGGGACGCACCCAGGAGATCAAAGACCGGGTTTTGCACCTGTAAAACAAGCCGGGGATACCCTTGTATTCCCGGCTTTTGTCTATTTTGTACATTTTTTATTATAATATTTTTACATTTTATATGTCTTTTTTATAAAAATTCCTCTTGCACTTCCCGCAAGAAGGTGTTATAATAATGTGGCAATGTAGATAATACATCTTTCCTTTTCTTTTTCTTATCTCTCTTTTTGTGGAATCCCCGGTATCGTTTGGTCAACGATACCGGGGATTTCATATTGTTTTATGTATGAATGCTCTCCAACAGGCCTTCCAGCTGGGAAAGGGACCGGATCTCATAATCAGGCATAATGTCCTCCCGGCAGGGACTACCCTTGGGGTTCACCCAGCAGGTCAGCATACCCACCTGCCTGCCGCCCAAAATATCCGAGGTAAGGCTGTCCCCCACCATCATAGCTTTCTTCACATCAAAGCCGGGGATCGCCTCAAAGCACCGCTGGAAATACACCGGGTCCGGCTTATTGGCGCCCATATTCTGGGAAATGAAAATCTCATGAAAGAAATGACTGATATTGGCGCTTTCCAGCCGTCCTGCCTGGACCTTGGCAGTGCCGTTGCTGGCAAGATACAGCTTATACTTCCGACTGAGACTTTCCACCGCCTCCAACGCGCCGGGCAAAAAGAAATGTCCCACCGACAGATTATTCTCGTAAGTTCTGGCGCACAACACCGGATCCACTGTAAGACCGTACTCGCCAAACAGCACCGCAAACCGCCCCACCAGCACCTGCTCCCGGGTCAGCTCTTTCCGCTCCAACCGTTCCCAGTGGGCCTTGTTAATCTGACTGTACCGGGCAAGCACCGCTTCCTCCGGCTCCAAGCCAAAGGCGCGCAGGGTCTTGGCTAAGGCCAACGCCTCCGCCTTGTGGAAGTCCAGAATCGTATCATCTAAATCCAAAAACAAAAATTCAATCATTGCCTTTTCTCCTGTATATGGCATTGGCAAGGGCGGCAAACTGACCGATATCCAGGGTCTCACCCCGCACATTCTCCGGCAGTCCCACTTCCGCAATCACTTCCCCCGCGCCGCTCTTTCCCAGCTCCGGGAATCCCGCAGCCAGGCCGTTTTGCAGCTTTTTCCGTCGCATAGCAAAGCTGGCGCGCACCGTCCGGAAGAAGGTCGCCTTATCCAGAATTTCCCAGGGCAGCTCCTTGCGGATTTTCAGCATCACCACCGCAGAGGTTACCTTCGGTTGGGGCAGGAAGCAGTGGGCCGGCACATCAAACAGAATCTCCGGCTCTCCATAGAATTGGCAGAACACCGAAAAAGCGCTGTAATCCGCTGTACCGGGCTTTGCGGCAATCCGCAGCGCCACTTCCTTCTGCACCATAACCGTTACCGCGTCAAAGCACTCGGCCTCCAACAACGCAGTCAGTATGGGCGAAGTAATGTAATAGGGCAGATTGGCGCAAGCCACCGGCCGCAAACCGGCAAACTTCTCCTTTACCAAGGAAGCAATATCCTGTTTCAGAACATCACTCCAAATAATCTCCAAATTCTGAAACTGACCCACAGTCAAATCCAAAATGGGTTCAAGCCGCTTATCCAGCTCCACGGCGCAAACCTTCCCTGCCCGCAGAGCCAGTTGCTGGGTCAACGGACCGATACCCGGGCCGATCTCCAACACGCCCGTACCGGCGTCCACGCCGGACTCCTCCGCAATCCGCTCCGGAACCCACCGGGCAATTAAAAAGTTCTGCCCCTTGGCCTTGGAAAACTGAAACCCGTGCTGGGCAAGCAGCGGCTTCATCACCTGAATATCGCACACATCAATCATACAAAAAACCGCCTTTCTCCTGCTATCATAGCATGAGAAAGGCGGTTTTGCAACGAAAAGAATGGATTATTCTCTCCAATCGGCGTCGCCCAGGAAGTAGATGGTGCAATCCCGGACACCAAAGGCCATACACTCCTCGTAGGTCTCCATATACAGGTCCACGCGCTTGCCCACAATAGCAGAGCCGCAGTCCTCAGCGGTACTCAGACCGTAAACATACTGACCGTCATTGGTTACAATGAACATACGGGTACCGTAGGGAATCACGCTGGGGTCAATGGCAACCACGCCCCACTTCACGTGAGCGCCGTTGGCAGTGTACTCGTCGCAGCCATCGTCAGTCTTGGTATAGGCGGTGGCAACAAACCGGTCCTTGCGGGTGTAAGTCAATACCTCGCCGGTGGGAAGCACAATAAAGCCATCGCCGATAATGGGCGCGTCATTCTCCTGCCCTACCAGTTCACCGGTACCCACAGCTACCACCTGCTTCACAGGCTCTGCAATCACAGTCTGCTGGTAAACATTCCGGCTGGCCTCCTCACCGTCAATGTAGACCACATTGGCAGTGCACAGCATCTGACCGTTCTTACCGGCAACGAGAACCTTCTCCTCCCCCTTGGGCAGAGTAGGATCCTCACAGTAAGCGATTTCAAAGGGAATTTCCTCGGTATAGCTCTCAGTGTTCTCATTTGCCCGGCTCACCCGCACCAGCAGACCGTCATAGGTCATAGCATCCAGGGGGTAGGACACAGAAACAGCATCATCAATCACAATTCCCAAACGGACAAACAGGTCATTCAGGCTCTCACCGTAACTACTGGTTTCAAGCACTTCCTCGCCGTAATACACGGTGATTGCCTGGGCGCGCTGGACCGTAATCTCCGAAACACCGTCCACGGATTCAGTGGTATAAATATCATCCTCAGACAGGTTCACGCCGGCCTCCTGCAAAACCTTGGCAGGATCGGAAGCGTAAGTAGTATGTACAGTAACGGCATCGCCGTCATTGATTACGAAGGTGTTTTCTGCCTGCGCCGTCTGGGAAAGAGTTCCTACCAGACACAGCACCGCCAGCAAAATGCTCAGCAGCTTAAAGGAAATATGCTTTCTGCGAATCACAAAGGGTGCGATCAAATCCATTGCAGGAACCTCCTTTCACAAAATTAACAAACGCGTACCGCAATAAAACGGTATCAAATGGTTACAAAGAAATACAATCCTTAACCGGATTGCAGGGTCATTATAACAAATATTTAGAAAAAGTCAAGTCTTTGTTGTGAAAACCTAAAAAAGAGCAACTTTTTCAAAAGTTATTTATTACAAATTATGTTAACTTTTTGTCAATTTCTCGCAGTTTTTGGTGGTTTTCACCACAAGATATGGTAAAAATCATTACATTTTTTGACAAAAGATAGAAAAAAATGTAACCAGCCAACAAATCAACCATTTTTCGGATTATGGTAAACCAATTGACACCATTTTTTTCGTTGTTTCCTCCCCTGAGGGACAAAAATCACCTGCAAAAAGACTCCCTCACCTCCACTTTGTGCATAATTCCCCCCGGGATTGACAACGCAAGGAATCTGTGTTATAGTATTTTGGTAAAAAGCCTTGACGAAGACACGCGTTTTCTGCCGGCTTCCCAGAGAGAGACCTGCTTGGTGAAAGGGTCTTGAATGCTGCCGAAAACGATACCACTTCCGAGCTGTATGTGCGGAAATGCCATACCGGGTACGCCCGTTAGCGCGTCAATGAGTGGCGGAGCGATCCGCAACCAGGGTGGAACCGTGGAATACAATTTGTATCCCACCCCTGATTTTCAGGGGTGGGTATTTTTTATGCCCTGCCCCCATTCTAAGGAGGAAATCGTATGAGTGAAGAAAACCTGTACACCTTTGAAAACCCCGAATACCGCAAAACCTTTTGGCACACCAGCTCCCACGTAATGGCCCAGGCCGTCAAGCGGCTGTGGCCGGAGGTACAGCTGGCTATCGGTCCTGCCATCGACGAAGGCTGGTATTATGACTTTGATGCCCCCTTCTCCTTCACCCCCGACCACCTGTCCCAAATTGAGGCAGAGATGAAGAAGATCATCAAAGAGCGCATCCGCTTGGAGCGCACGGAAAAGCCCCGGGCGGAAGCCATTGCCTATATGGAGTCTATGAACGAGCCCTACAAAGTAGAACTGATTCAGGACCTGCCCGCCGACGCCGTCATCTCCTTCTATACGCAGGGCGAATTCACCGACCTGTGTGCCGGTCCTCACCTGGACCACACCGGCAGACTCCGCCACAACGGCTTCAAGCTGACTAAATCCTGCGGCGCATACTGGCGTGGCGACTCCAACCGGAAGATGTTGCAGCGTATTTACGGCATCGGCTTCCCCACCAAGGACGAGCTGGACGCCTACCTGGAAGCCCAGGCAGAGGCGCTGAAACGGGACCACAACAAGCTGGGCCGTGAGCTGGAATTTTTCACCACCGTAGAAGAAATCGGCCAGGGCCTGCCTATCCTGCTGCCCAAAGGCGCAAGAGTGATTCAAACCTTGCAGCGCTGGATCGAGGACGAGGAGCAGAAGCGCGGCTACCTGCTGACCAAGACCCCTCTGATGGCAAAACGGGATCTGTACAAAATCTCCGGCCACTGGGATCACTACCTGGACGGTATGTTCATTCTGGGCGACCCCCACGACGAGGAAAAAGAGTGCTTTGCCCTCCGTCCCATGACCTGCCCCTTCCAGTATCAGGTCTATCTGAACCGCGCCCGTTCCTACCGGGACCTACCCATGCGACTGGGTGAGACCTCTACCTTGTTCCGTAATGAGGACTCCGGCGAAATGCACGGCTTGATTCGCGTCCGTCAGTTCACCATCTCCGAAGGACACCTTGTACTCCGCCCCGACCAGCTGGAAGAGGAATTCCGCGGCTGCTTAGAGCTGGCGAAATATGTTTTGGATACGGTTGGTATGCTGGAAAACTGCTCCTTCCGGTTCTCCCAGTGGGATCCCGCCCGCGCCGGCATCAAGTATGAAGGCACTGCCCAACAGTGGGAAGAGGCACAGCGTGTTATGGGCGAGATTCTGGACAAGCTGGATGT
The DNA here is from genome assembly GCA_045635105.1 of Faecousia sp. Taxonomy (GTDB): domain Bacteria; phylum Bacillota; class Clostridia; order Oscillospirales; family Oscillospiraceae; genus Faecousia. The sequence continues at coordinate 7,747 of JAZRBN010000008.1, forward strand.
AAAATACGAGATCGGCATCGACGAGGCTGCCTTCTACGGACCCAAGCTGGATATCCAGTATAAAAATGTATTCGGCAAGGAAGACACCATCGTAACCATTCAGATTGATATGCTGCTGGCGCAGAAATTTGGTATGGAATATACCGACGCAGACGGTCAGAAGAAGACCCCCTATATCATTCACCGCACCAGCCTTGGCTGCTACGAGCGGACGCTGGCATATCTGATCGAGCGATACGCCGGCGCGCTGCCCCTGTGGATGATGCCCACCCAGGTTATGGTAATGCCCATCACTGACCGGGCTCACGAATACGCCAAGGAGCTGGCTGAAAAGCTGAACGCCGTAAATATCCACGCAGAGACCGACTGCCGCAGCGAAAAGCTGGGCTACAAGATCCGGGAAGCACAGCTGCAAAAAATTCCCTATATGCTGGTCATCGGCGACCGGGATATAGAAAACGGCACCGTTTCCGTCCGTACCCGCAAGGGCGAGGATTTGGGCGCAATGACACCCGAAGAATTCACCGCCAAATGCCTGATGGAAATCGCCACCAAGAGCAAAGAAGTCTAACAAAAAAACAGCCGCTGACCGTTGGGTCAGCGGCTGTTCTTTCAAAAATTATCTTATTGATAGGAAAAACTATCAGCCTTCCCCCTAATTCGACTAGTACAACGGAGGGACTAGATTGCCGGGAGGGGTCTTGGGGAGGACGGCTTGAGGCCGAGGTAATATAAAACGACTACGAATATGCCACGAAAGGCTGAACGGTCAGTGCCTCCCCAAGCCGGTTCTTTGGGTACTTTCTTATCGGTATAAGAAAGTACCGCCGCCGACAGGCAATAGAAAAATCCATCTAGTTTCTTATTTCAGTAGATAATGAAGCATACGCTGTGGGTCGTCCAAAAACTGTTTTGTAATCTGGTAATGCTCCGTTTCTTGATAGGACACCTTCTGAACGCCCTCTGCGGAAAGCTCCAGAATTTCCGCTCCGGGAAACGCCATTAAAATTGGTGAGTGAGTTGCTATGATGAACTGGGAATCCATTTCTACCAATCGGTGGATTTCCGTCATTAAGGTCAACTGACGCATAGGTGAAAGAGCGGCTTCCGGTTCGTCAAGCAGGTAAACACCTCTGCCGCTAAACCGATTCTGCACGACTGCCATAAAGCTTTCTCCGTGGGATTGGTGGTGCAGGGACACGGGACCGTAATTATGGGTTGCCTCCACATCATCAATGTAGGTTGCGGCATTGTAAAGACTTTCCGCTCTTAAAAAGAATCCGTCATTAGCATATGCCCTTTTCACCAAAGAGATATGATCACATAACTCCGAATGGGTCTGGTTGGTGGAGAAATTAAAATTACGCGTCCCACCCTCAGCATTAAATCCATACGCTACAGCAAGGGCTTCCAGTAATGTGGATTTTCCCGTTCCGTTTTCTCCTACAAAAAATGTAACAGGCGAGGTAAAATCCAACGTTTTTACCCTTGCCAAATATTGCACCACCGGTAGTGCCTGCAAATAAGAGTTGCTTTTCAGTCCACCTGCAAATCGCACCTGACTGATATACTTTGCATCCACAATCATCACCCCCACACCAATGATACCAAAATTATACCATATTACTCACCGTTTCGCAACGACACCCCATAATTAAAAAGAGCGTACTGTATGCACAGTACGCTCTTTTATTTGTAGTTAACCGGATTAAACCAGCTCGATCACTGCCATCTCAGCAGCATCGCCGCGGCGTGCGCCGGTGCGGGTTACGCGAGTGTAACCGCCGTTGCGCTCAGCATATTTGGGAGCAATCTCATCAAACAGCTTCTTTGCAACATCTTCCTTGGTGATGAAGGACAGGGCTCTGCGATAGTTCGCCAGGCCGGCCTTCTTGCCCAGGGTAATCATCTTCTCAACAACGGGCTGAACCTCTTTTGCGCGGAAGAAGGTAGTCTCAATCTTGCCGTATTCCAGCAGATCGGTTACCTGCTGACGCAGCAGCGCCTTTCTCTGTGCGCTGGTCTTGCCCAGTTTACGAGTACCGAACATGAACGTTTCCTCCTTTTTTGAAAGGTTGACACACTAAAATTAATTGTTGCTACCGGAATCCTCGCTGGCCAGGGACAGACCCATCATTTCCAGCTTCTTCTGCACCTCGTCCAGTGACTTCTTACCCATATTCCGCACCTTCATCATATCCTCACCGGTCTTGCTGATCAGATCAGCCACGGTGTTGATGTTCGCGCGTTTCAGGCAGTTGAAGCTACGGACGGACAGATCCAGCTCATCGATGGTCATCGCCAGCTTGGTATCGGGGCGATCAGTGGACTTCTCCACCACAGTGGAGCTGGCGCTGACAGTATCGGACAGGTTGGTGAACACAGTCAGATGGTCGGACAGAATCTTCGCGCCCAGGGACACAGCATCCTTAGCGGTAATGGTAGAATCGGTCCAAACTTCCAGAGTCAGCTTATCAAAGTCGGTCTTATCGCCAACGCGGGTAGGCTCCACGGTATAATTCACCTTTTTCACAGGGGAATAGATGGAGTCAATGGGAATCACGCCAATCACGGTCTGAGCAGTCTTGTTCCGGTCAGCCGGCACATAGCCGCGACCCTGAGACAGAGTGATCTCCATATTGAAAGTAGCGCCATCACCCAGAGTGCAGATGTGCAGCTCGGGGTTCAGAATTTCAACCTCGCCATCGGCCTTGATATCACCGGCGGTAACCTCACAGGGACCCACCGCGTCAATATACACGGTCTTGGGCTCCTGGCTGTGAAGCTTCATAATCATACGCTTCACGTTCAGTACGATTTCCGTTACATCCTCAGTAACACCGGGGATCGTGGAGAACTCGTGCTGCACGCCGGCAATCTTCACGGAAGTTGCGGCGTAACCGGGGAGACTGGACAGCATAATCCGGCGCAAGGAGTTACCCAGCGTCATGCCGTAACCGCGCTCCAAAGGCTCTACAACGTATTTACCGTAGGACAAATCCTCCGGGTTATCCAGGCAAGTAATGCGAGGCTTTTCAATTTCAACCATAAATCTTAACCCTCCTTATTAAGTGTGTGGGGTGTAGAATGCACCCCAGCAAAATAGAACACGAAGAAACAGGGGGCCGATTATTTAGAATACAACTCGACGATCAGGTGGACAGCGATATCGAAGTCGATATCGGCCTTGGTGGGCATAGCAACAACCTTACCGGTAAGGGTATTCTTATCACGATCCAGCCACTTGGGAGCAGCAACAAAAGTGTCAGCTTCCTTCAAAGCCTTGTAGAAAGCATTGGAAGCGCTCTTCTCGCAAACAGCCACCACATCACCGGTCTTGATCAGGTAACTGGGGATGTTCACCCGGCTGCCGTTAACGGTGAAGTGGCCGTGGTTCACCAGCTGGCGAGCCTGACGGCGGGAGTTGGCGAAGCCCAGACGGTACACCACGTTGTCCAGTCTGCGCTCAACCAGAGTCAGCAGATTGTCGCCGGTGTTGCCTTCCTGACGGGCGGCCTTCTCGTAATAGTTGCGGAATTGCTTTTCCTGAATGCCGTAAACGAACTTAACCTTCTGCTTCTCAGTCAGCTGAGTTGCATATTCGGACTTCTTTGCTCTTCTCTGACCGCCGGGGTTCTTATTGGAAGTCTTGTTGTAACCCATTGCGGCAGGAGAAACGCCCAGCGTTCTGCAACGCTTCAGCACAGGCTGCATATTTTTAGCCATAATTCTAATCCTCCTATTCCGAAATCAGACTCTACGTCTCTTGGGGGGACGGCAGCCATTGTGAGGAATGGGAGTGACGTCCTTAATCATAACGACTTCCAGGCCTGCAGTCTGCAGAGCGCGGATAGCAGCCTCACGTCCCTGGCCGGGGCCCTTAACATAGACCTCGACGCTCTTCAGGCCGCAAGCATCGATGGCTGCCTTGGCAGCGGTCTCAGCAGCAGTCTGGGCAGCAAAGGGAGTGGACTTACGGGAACCACGGAAGCCCAGACCGCCGGAGGAAGCCAAGTCGGATCGTAGCCATGTCG
>JAZRBN010000009.1:0-16030 GCA_045635105.1 Faecousia sp.
TCGAGCAGGTACGAAAGTAGGAGTTAGTGATCCGGTGGTATGTGAGTGGAAATGCCATCGCTCAACGGATAAAAGCTACCCTGGGGATAACAGGCTGATCTCCCCCAAGCGTCCACAGCGACGGGGAGGTTTGGCACCTCGATGTCGGCTCGTCACATCCTGGGGCTGAATTCGGTCCCAAGCGCTCGGCTGTTCGCCGATTAAAGTGGCACGCGACCTGGGTTCAGAACGTCGTGAGACAGCTCGGTCCCTATCTGTTGCGGGCGTAAGAGATTTGAAGGGAGCTGTCCTTAGTACGAGAGGACCGGGATGGACAGACCTCTGGTGCACCAGTTGTCCTGCCAAGGGCATAGCTGGGTAGCTAAGTCTGGACGAGATAAACGCTGAAAGCATCTAAGCGTGAAACTCTCCCTAAGATTAGATCTCTCATCCTTAATGGAGTAAGGGCCCAGGAAGACTACCTGGTTGATAGGCAAGAGGTGGAAGCGCAGTAATGTGTGTAGCTGACTTGTACTAATAGCCCGAGGGCTTGACCTACGAATTAAGCAGGCGGCCTTATTAAGAAATCATGAGTAATGGACATTGTTCAGTTTTGAGGGTGCAGCAAGCGCCGAAAGAAAGACTTGCACCTTTAGCTCAGTTGGTAGAGCAACTGACTCTTAATCAGTGGGTCCTGGGTTCGAGTCCCCGAAGGTGCACCAAATGGCCCGTTGGTCAAGTGGTTAAGACAGCGGCCTCTCACGCCGTTAACATCGGTTCGAATCCGGTACGGGTCACCATTCCTTATATAGAAAGATTGTTAGAGCGAAAGCTTTGGCATACATAGTTGGTGTTGATTGCGATGAGGGTCCACCTGTTCCCATCCCGAACACAGAAGTTAAGCTCATTTGCGCCGACAATACTTGGCGGGCGACTGCCCGGGAAGATAGGTAATGCCAACACAAAGACCTCACTACTTCGGTAGTGAGGTCTTTTTTGTATAAGAATACCACCGGCAGTGTGTCGGTGGTTTCGAAAAATTTTGACTATGCCCGCCGCAGCGGAAAGTCTCCTCTGTGCAAAAGGGGCGCCCGGTGAACATAACGGGCGATGGGATTGTTTTCCGCTGTGTTAATATACATCTGTTAGATATATTGGAATTTATCTAACTAATTCAACTTTAACATCATGGTCCGTATCGTCAAAATTTAGTAGCATAATCTCCAATAGCATTAATACTGTTTCGTCACCTAACTCTTTTTTGCTTTTATCATAATTCATCCATCGAATAGTAATGGGTTCACCATATTCATGCACACCAAATCCACCACGCAGTAAATCGTTAAATGCGTTTAGATTATGTCCTGTTTTCCATTGCAGATTTTTCGTTAGTAGCTTGTCAATTTCGTCATAAAAGCCTTCCATGTCAGAAAAGTTATTGCCATCTAATAAAAAGGTTTTCATGGTAATGCCTCCTCGTCAAATTCAAGTTTTTCGAATGGCTTGCTAATATTCTACTATATATACATATATTGTGCAACGACAATCTCACTGCCAAAAGTTCGAGGTCTTCTTATACAAAAAAGCAAGCCTCGCTGGACAGCCCGCGAGGCTTGCTTTTTATCGGGAATATTTGCCTTTATAGCGGCGCAGCTGGGGTTGATAGATTGCCAAAGCAATGCCGATGAAGATAACAAGGCAGGCGACAGATACCTTCCAGCCCAGTGAAAAAGCTGCATTGCGGTAGGTGAACACCACATTGTGCGTACCCTTTGACAGCAGTACGCCCACCATTGCGCCGCCGATTTCTACGGTTTCCACCGGTTTGCCGTCCACGGTTGCAGACCAGTTGCCGTTTTGGGGGATGGAGGTATACAGTACGCCGTCTTTGGCGCAGTCAATGGTGCCTTCCACGCGGGTGTTTGCAAAGGAAGTGATGTTCAAAACGGATTCCGATAAGGCTTCATATGCTTCCCAGAAGAAAGCCTCATATAGAATTGCGGCGCTGATTTTAATTGTGCCGTTCTCACTTTTTTTGCATTTCAGCTGAACTTCCACAATGTCGCCCGGCTTCACCTCACATACCGATACCATTTGCGGCAGGCTGTAAGTCTCGCTGTAAAGCTGATTGCCGTTGAGCCAAAGGGAGAAGTTATTCTTCTTTGACAGGTCCAAGTTGACGCACATCAGGCCGTAGCGATCTGCGGTATAGCTGTAGGTGATAGTGCCTTCGGTATTTTCGTCCGTGGAATAGGAGCAGTAGCCTGTTGCCGGTTTCGGCGTAACAGAGGGACCGTTTCCGTTGATGGTCAGCGATGTGCCGGGGAGGATATACCACACATTTTTGTCCAGTCCCGCGACTTGCCGGATCAGGGTGTTTTGGAAATCAAACCGATCCATTTGCGCGGAGAAATCCATATTCAAAAGCTGGGAATTTGCCAGGAAGCCTAAGGGGAGATATGCCTTATTTTCCAACAAATGCACATTGCCTTCGGCATAAATATCCTCAAAATAGGGGTTTGCTTCAACTTTCCCATCCCGTTCCAGCATATATTTCAGTCCTAAAAACAGGTTGGAAACAGGGGAGCTTTCTTCAAAGCTGTAACGGTTGTAGGTGTTCTTTGCGCCATAGCCCAGCGCTTTCATAAACTCTGTAACCTTTACATTGGCGGAACTGGTGAAGGTGGTAATTCCGTAATAGCCGTTAAGCGCGCCATCGTTGAGGGTTTGGGTATGGGTTGTTTCTACCCGATAGAAGGGGTTATCCTTTTCTAACGCCTCCATATGCTCCAAAACCGTTTTGGTGTCGGTAGTGCCTTTGGGATAATTGGAAATATTCGTTCTGGAAAAGTTCACGCCAAAATTTACCAGATTCAGCACCAGCTCAATTCCAATAATACCCAGAAAGATATAACTGCACACACGGTTTTTGTGAATGCGCTTGGTGCGGTATGCGCGCAGCGCTTCCTCGTCGGCGTTTTCCGGAACCGGCGGGAATACGCACCGGTAAACAAGCACGGAAACATAGAGCAGAAGCATCAGACCATTGTATGCCCAAAAGGCAACATCGGTCAGATCTTCATAACAAAGCAATAACAAAATTGCAGCAACAGCGGAAAGGCACACCTGCCACAGCTGAAAATACTTCCGGTTTGTCCACGCCACATATGCCATATACAGCATGACAAAGCTATACAGGAAGGTGAAGCGGTAGGGGATCATATTGGTAAAGTGGAAGCCGTGCCAGATATAGTCCAGCTGCCGCACAATGCAGCTGATATTCAGAAACAGCAGCAGGCAGATTGCGCAAATCTTATCCCGCAGGCGAACCTGCTTGCAGCACAGGAACAGGAATGCCAAGACGGTGGTGAATACACCGCTGTACAGGTTGGGAAGACCCTCCTTGAAGGTGGGCTTGATACCGCCGGCGGTATTGCCGGCAACCTTAATAATTGTTTGCAGCAGTCCCAGCCAATTGTCCTCGCTGGTCATATTCAGCTGAAATCCGGTGGGGAATATATTCACACTGGATTGGGTATTTTGCAGAGCCGCCAGGGTAGGCAGGGAGAGAAAAGCGGTCATACCGATTGCCAGCAGGGAAAATACGGCAATCCTGCCCAAATCCCGGAACAGCTTTTCCAAGCTCTGCCAGCGGCAGATTTCATAGCAGATGAAGGTTAGAAGAACAAAAATGCAGGTAAACAGACCAATATAATAATTGATTGCAACGGACAGAAACAGAGTCAGCGTGTACAGGATAAATTTTTTGTCCCGCAGCAGGCTGACCATTCCCAGCATAACCAGCGGCAGCAGCGCAAAGGTGTCCAGCCACATAATATTCCACTGATAGCCCAGCGCCCAGGCGCACAGACCGTAAAAGCTGCCGAAGAGGCTGATGGAAATATCGTTTTTGTTGAAGATTTTCTTTAAGAAAAGGCTGAAAAACAGACTGGCAAGTCCCAGCTTTATGGGCATCAGCAGGGAGAAATAACCCAGCAGCCAGCCCTCCGGCACCAGAATGCTCAAAAGATTCAAAGGAGAAGCCAAATAGTAGGAATAAAGGCCCAGATAGTCGATGCCCAGACCCACACTCCAATTATACAGCAGGGAATCGCCGGACAGCAGCGCGCGGCGAAAATCCTTGAAAAAGGGGTAATACTGGTGGTACATATCGGAGTACAGGTAGGAGTACTTACCAAAGGGGCAACACTGACTGATCAGCATTACAAACAGCATCCCCAAAAACGGGAATGCAAAAGCAAGGGCGGTATAAATCCATTTGTTGTGCTTTATCTGAGTCAGATTCATGGCAGTCTCCCAAAAAGTCAATAATATCTTTTATTCTACCATATTATTCTCCCGCGTGTAAAGCAATAAATGCAAAAAATGGGTGCATTTTGCACCCATTTTTCTTAAATAATCAAACAGATCAATCCGGTTGCCCCTTCGTTCACAACCCGGGTCAGAATTCCCCGGAATTTTTCCCTTACATCGTCGGGCGTGCGAACCAGTTTTCCGGTCAGTCCGTCTTGAATCAGCGTGTAGACGGACTTGCCGAAGATGTTGCTTTGCCAAAGCTTGTCGGGATCTTCCGAGGACAGGTAGGATATCAGCTCATGAGACTGCTGCTCTCCACCCACCATTGGGCTGATTTCCGTGTCAATATCCACACGGATCATATGAATAGAGGGTGCGCCTGCCTTTAATTTTACACCGTATGCGCCGCCCTTGCGCACCACCTCCGGCGGTTGCAGGGTCATTTGCTCTGCCTTGGGCATTACAATGCCGTAGCCGGTGGCGTTGACGGATGCCAGCGCATCGGAAATTTTATCATATTCCGTTTTGATGGCGGAAAGCTCTGTTAGAAGGGACAGAAGCTGGGCATCATCTTCAATGGGAAGACCGGCCTTGTTGCTGAGAATTTCATAAAACAGACTTTCCGGGAAGCTGAGGGCGCAGCATACTGTGCCGTTGCTTAAATCCACATTGCGCAGGGAGTAGTCCTGCACGGAGTCCAGCACCGTCAAGCGGGAGAGGGAAGCGTTAGCCTGCGCAAGGGTGTTGATTTCTCCAAAATAGGCAAGCAGAGCATCATATAGCGCCTTTTTTACAGGGTGGTCGGCTTCCAATGCGTCCATCCAGCGGGGCAGATGTACGTGCAGCGCCTGCATAGGAAAGCTGTACAGCAGCTGCTTCATAAGATCGCTGATATGGTTTTCCGTGAGCGCCTGGCAGTCGGCAATCATTGCTTCCACGCCGAATTCCTCCCGGATGGCACTTTGCACCGCTTTTGCATCCTCACCGCCGGGGTACTGGGTGTTGATGACCACAAGAAATGGCTTGCCGGTTTTTTGCATATCTGCAATGGCTCTTTTTTCTGCTTCTATGTAGTCTTTTCGTGGAATATCCGTAATCGTCCCGTCGGTGGTAACCACCAGACCGATGGTGCAGTGCTCCTGCATAACCTTTTTTGTTCCCAGCTCAGCCGCATCGGTCATAGGGATTTCATAGTCATACCAGGGGGTGGTAACCATTCTGGGGTTGCCGTCCTCGTCAGCACCGACCGCACCGTCGATCATATATCCCACCGAGTCAATCATTCTTACAGATAGGCGCGTAGTGCCGTCGGGGGTGATTTCCACTGCCTCTTCCGGTACAAATTTCGGCTCACTGGTCATAATGGTGCGGCCTGAGCCGCATTGGGGCAGCTCATCCCGCGCCCTCTCCTTGCGGTGGGGTTCGTGAATGTTGGGAATGACCATCTGCTCCATAATTCGCTTGATGAGAGTGGATTTTCCCGTCCTTACCGGACCCACCACGCCGATATAGATATTGCCACCTGTTCTGGCGGCGATGCTTGCATACAAATTTTCCATAGCCAGCCTCCTTTATTGCAGGAGGGATGCTCCTGCCACGGTCTATCAAAGAGTATGTCCCCCAAGGTGTGAATATACCAAACCACTATATATTGTAGTTTTTGTTGACTTTACATCACAAAATGCGTATAATAAACTTGTTATTTTATGAAATTCGGCAGGTAATGAGCATGGCAACAAGAAATGAACAATACGGCAATTCCAGCATTTCCATGCTGAAAGGGGAGGAGCGGGTCCGCAAGCGCCCCGCGGTTATTTTCGGCTCTGACGATTTGGAGGGCTGTAAGCACGCGGTGTTTGAAATCCTCTCCAATGCCATTGACGAGGCAAGAGAAGGCTACGGCGATATGGTGATTGTTACCCGGTACGAGGATCTCTCTGTGGAAGTGGAGGACTTTGGCCGTGGCTGTCCCGTGGACTATAACGAGAAGGAAAAGCGCTATAACTGGGAGCTGGTGTTCTGTGAGATGTACGCCGGCGGCAAGTATGGTGAAAATGGCGAAAACTATGAGTATTCCCTTGGCCTTAATGGCCTTGGCTCCTGCGCCACCCAGTACGCGTCGGAATTTTTTGACGCCACCATCCGCCGGGACGGCTTCCGGTATGACCTGCACTTTGAAAAGGGCAGAAATAAGGGTGGCTTAAAGAAAGAGCCCACGGACCGGGGCAGAAAGACCGGCTCTGTGTTCCATTGGCGTCCGGACAAGCAGGTGTTTACGGATATCAATATCCCTGCTGACTATTACCGGGATGTGCTGCGCCGGCAGGCGGTGGTGAATAAGGGGATTACCTTCCGCTTCCGCAATCAAGTGGGCAATAAGTTCGAGACCGAGGAATACTGCTACGCTGACGGCATCCGGCAGTATATTGAGGAGCTTGTAGGGGATAATGCCTTTACTATGCCGGTGTTCTGGGAGACGGAGCGCCGGGGACGGGATGCGGAAAACCGTCCGGAAATGAAGCTGAAAATCACCACCTCGTTCTGTTTCAGCAAGCAGCTCAGCCACACGGAGTACTATCACAATTCCTCTTGGCTGGAATATGGCGGCAGCCCCGATAAGGCTGTAAGGTCCGGCTTTGTGGCGGCCTTTGATAAGTACCTGCGGGATAATAATAAGTACACCAAAAACGAAAACAAGATTATTTTCCAGGACATTCAGGACAGCCTGGTGATTGTTACCAACTGTTTTTCCACCATCGGCTGCTTTGAAAATCAGACCAAAAAGTCCGTCAATTCCAAATTTACCCAGGAGGCCATGACAGCCTTCTTCAAGGAAATGCTGCAAGTGTGGTTCCTGGAAAACAAGCAGGAGGCAGACCGGGCAGCGGATCAGATTCTGGTAAATAAGCGGGCCAGAGAGTCTGCGGAAAAGACCAGAAGCAACATCAAAAAGAACCTGTCTGCCAAGGTGGATATTGCCAACCGGGTGCAGAAGTTTGTGGACTGCCGCAGCAAGGATGTGGAAAAGCGCGAGCTGTATATTGTGGAGGGCGATTCCGCATTGGGCAGCGTTAAGCTGTCCCGGGACGCGGAATTCCAGGGCATTATGCCTGTCCGGGGTAAGATTCTCAACTGCTTGAAAGCGGATTATAACCGCATTTTCGCTTCCCCTATCATTACGGATTTGATTAAGGTGCTGGGCTGCGGCGTGGAAGTGGAAGGCAAAAAATCCAAGGAGCTCAGCAGCTTTGACATCTCTCAGCTGCGTTGGAACAAGGTGGTAATCTGTACCGACGCGGATGTGGACGGCTTTCAGATTCGCACGCTGATTCTGACTATGCTCTACCGGCTCTGCCCTAAGCTGATCCGGGACGGCTATGTGTATATCGCAGAATCGCCCTTGTTTGAAATTACCTGCAAGGAAAAGACCTGGTTTGCTTATAATGAGCAGGAAAAGGTTAAAATTCTAAAAGAATTAGATGGCAAAAAGGTTACCATTCAGCGCTCCAAGGGTCTGGGTGAGAACGACCCGGAGATGATGTGGATGACCACTATGAATCCGGAAACCCGCCGGCTGATCAAGGTGATGCCGGAGGATGCAGAGCGTACTGCCCATTATTTTGATATATTGCTGGGCGAAGCGTTGAATGAACGGAAGAATTTTATCGCGGAAAACGGTTCCAAGTATCTGGAACTGGCGGATATTTCGTAAGAGAGGTTCCAAATGGCAAGAAAGAAGAAAGAAACGGAGCAGAAAAAGGCTAAAATCAATACCGACAATATTGTTGGCCTGGTGGGCTCCACCACAGAGCAGGGAATTTCCGAGACTCTGGAAATCAACTATATGCCCTATGCTATGTCGGTGATTGTTTCCCGGGCAATTCCGGAGATTGACGGCTTTAAGCCCTCTCACCGAAAGCTGCTGTACACGATGTACAAGATGGGACTTCTGAACGGCGCAAGAACCAAATCCGCCAACATTGTAGGTCAGACCATGCGTCTGAACCCCCACGGCGATTCGGCGATTTATGAAACTATGGTGCGCCTTGCCAAGGGCAATGAAACCCTGCTGCACCCCTTTGTGGATTCCAAGGGTAACTTCGGTAAGGTGTACTCCCGGGATATGGCATACGCAGCATCCCGGTATACCGAGGCAAAGCTGGACAAGTTCTGCGACGAGCTGTTCCGGGACATTGATTTGGACACCGTGGATATGGTGGACAATTACGATGCCACTATGAAAGAGCCCAGCTTGCTTCCCACCACCTTCCCCAATGTGCTGGTTTCTGCCAATCAGGGAATCGCAGTGGGTATGGCAAGCAACATCTGCTCTTTTAACCTGGCAGAGGTGTGCAATACTGCCATCGCGCTGATGAACAATCCGGACCACGATATTTTGGAAACCCTGCCGGGTCCCGACTTTTCCACCGGCGCTGAGCTTCTGTTTGACGAGGCAGCCACCCGGGAAATCTATTCCACCGGCCGGGGTAGCTTCAAGCTCCGGGCAAAATGGCATTATGAGAAGACCGGCAACTTGATTGAAATTACCGAGATTCCCTATTCCACCACCACGGAAGTGATTATGGACAAGGTGGCGGAGCTGATCAAGGCAGGCAAAATCAAAGAAATTGCCGATATGCGGGACGAAACCGATTTGGGCGGCTTGAAACTGACCATTGATCTGAAACGGGGCGTTGAGCCGGAAAAGCTGATGCAAAAGCTGTTTCGAATGACCCCCTTGCAGGACAGCTTCGCCTGCAATTTTAACATTTTGATTGCCGGTATGCCCCGGGTTATGGGGATCGGCGAGATTTTAGAGGAGTGGACCGCCTGGCGAACGGATTGCATCAAGCGCCGTCTGTTCTTCCAGATTCAGAAGAAGGAGGACAGACTCCACTTGCTGAAAGGCTTGGAGCGAATTCTTCTGGATATCGATAAGGCAATCCGCATCATACGGGAGACGGAGCTGGAAAGCGAAGTCGTTCCCAATTTGATGATTGGCTTCGGCATTGACGAGGTGCAGGCCAATTATGTGGCAGAAATCAAGCTGCGGAACATTAACAAAGAGTACATCCTCAAACAGACCAAGGCCATCTCCGAGCTGGAAAAGGAGATTGCCGACCTGCGGGATACCCTGGGCAGCAACCGGAAGCTGAAAAATGTGATTATCAAGGAATTGCAGCAGGTATCCGACAAGTACGGTCAGCCCAGAAAGACGGAAATCATCTATGAGACTGTGGAGATTCAGCAGGACGATGAGGATGAGCAGATCCCCGATTATCCGGTTACCCTCTTTGTGTCCAGGGAGGGCTATTTGAAGAAGATTACTGCCCAATCCCTGCGGATGTCCGGTGAGCAGAAGTTCAAGGAGGGCGATAGCCTGGCCTTCTCCTGCGAAACCAGCAATAAGGCAGAACTATTGGTGTTTACCAGTCAGTACCAGTGCTATAAGACCCGGTTGTCTGATTTCGATGACGGCAAGGCATCCCAGCTGGGTGATTATCTGCCCCAGAAGCTGGGTATGGATGCAGGGGAGACGGTGCTGCAAGCGGTGCTGCCCGGGGATTACAAGGGCTTTGTGCTGTTCTTCTTCGAAAACGGCAAGGCTGCCAAGGTGCCTCTGTCGGCTTATGAGACCAAAACCAACCGCCGCAGACTCACTGCCGCCTTCTCCGACAAGAGCCCGCTGGTTGGGGCATTGGTGCTGAACGAGGATAAGCAGGTGGTGGTTTATTCTACCGACGGCCGTGCGGCCATTATCTCCACCGCCCAGCTGACACCCAAGACCACCCGCAACACCCAGGGTGTGGCGGTGATGACGCTGAAAAAGAAGGCAAGCGTCAGCTCTGTTGCGCAGCTCGAAGAAAGCGGCATTGTCAATGCCAGCCGCTACCGCAACAAGACAATCCCCACTGCCGGTGCGATTTTGAAGGAAGAGGACGCGCCGGATAAGCAAATCAGCTTTGATATGTAGGAGGTACTATGCACAAGCGTTTACAGCCTGTATTTGGGATTTTGAAAACTGCCGTTGGTTGCGCTTTATTTGGCCTTGGATTCAATCTGTTCCTTGCGCCCAATCACTTAAATGCCGGCGGCCTGTCCGGTCTTGCTATGGCGCTGGTGCACATTATAGGTAAGGGCAGTGTGGGTACCATTACCGCTCTTATGAACCTGCCGCTGTTTGCCATTGCGGGTCTTCGAATCGGCAAGAAGTTCTTTGTAGGTTCTTTGATCGGTATGGCGTTCTCCTCGGTTTTTTTGGATTTGTTTGCGTATATTCCTATTCCGGAAACAGAACCGCTGATTGGCGCGCTGTATGGAGGCGTACTGTGCGGCGCAGGTCTTGGAATGGTCTTTGTAAACGGCGCGACTACCGGCGGCTCGGATATTGTAGTCCGCTTATTAAAGCTGCGTTACCGGAATGTGCCCATTGGCATCATTAATACCTGTTTCGATTTGTGCGTGGCTACGCTGACAGGTATTGTTTACGGTGATATTCGTGTGGCGCTGTACAGCGGCGTGGCAATTTTCCTCACCGGACAGGTGATTGATGCGGTGGTCTACCGGTTTGACTATTCAAAGGTGGCGCTGATCATTACCAAGGAGCACGAGCGCATTGCTTCTGAGATTGAGCGGCAGCTCAGCCGTGGCGCAACCTTCCTTCACGGGGAAGGCTCATACAGCCGCGAAAGCACAATGGTGGTGCTGACAGCGGTGAAACGCCAGCAGGTAGCGGAATTAAAACGGTTGGTGGCGGAGACCGACCCGGCTGCTTTTATTATCGTGCAGGAGGCCCATCAGGTGCTGGGCGATGGTTTTACCAAATATTCCAAGGATGCATTGTAAAGAAAAGCAGGAGGCGGCAGATTTTTTGCAAAAAGGTATTGACTTCTTTTGGAAATCTGCTATAATACCTCTTGTTCCGCGGGTGTAGGTCATCCGGTAGAGCGCCACCTTGCCAAGGTGCAGGTAGCGAGTTCGAGCCTCGTCACCCGCTCAAAAAAAAGAAGACCATCGAAAGATGGTCTTCTTTTTTTGGACACGTGTGTGATGAGCCTCGTCAACTCACGATTCAAAAACTTTTCTTCACAAAACCGCTCAAAGCTTGAAAATCCGTCTGCCCTTAGTCTTTTTTCTTGCTCCTCTGCCAGAATGCTTGTGGAGTTTGTCATACGCTTTTGCAGACTCTGCGCCATCGTTTTCCAATGTTCCCTTATTTCGGCAGTTATAATAGGGTCATTCTTTCGAAGGAGTGAAAAGGATATGACAGTCCGAGAAGAGTTATGCGGGTAAAGAGGACAGTGTTGTTGCTGATTGGAATTGCGGGGAGCTTACTTGCTGCTACTGTGTTGTGTGTTTCTGCACGGGATATGCTGATGGCAGGTGCGCCGTTGGAGGCTGCTTTTGAGCTGCCTCTGCCCATACCCGATACGACACTGGTTGCCAAGCGCCTTTCTTCCTACGATGGTCCTTTTTTGGAGGACGGGTCGGACAGGGAAGTGGTGGGCGTTGCGGCGCTGCTGGTGCATAATGTGGGGAATAAAGAAATATTGACGGCTTGCGTGCTGTTACAGCTGGATGAAGCCGTTTATACCTTCTGCGGGGAGCATATTCCGCCGGGAGCGGAAGTGCTTCTGTTGGAGCATAGCGGAAAAAGCTATGTTGACAGGGAGCTTACGGCATACTCCGGCTGTCAGAGCGTGGCGCAGACAGACCCGATAACCGGCATTGCCGTTGCCGACAGAGCTATGGGTACCCTGGTTGTTACCAATGAAACAGACCAAACCTTGGAAAACGTGCAAATTTACTATAAAATGTGGCTGTCGCCACCGGATATATATGTGGGCGGCATCGCCTATATGACAGAGATTCCAAAGCTCCTGCCCGGGGAGACAAAACACATTTATCCCGGCCACTATGCCTGCGGATACAGCAAGGTGGTGTCCGTAACAGCGGAGAGCCAAAATAATAGTTGTAAATAGGCATAAAATATACTATAATAAGAGGGTTAAGGGAATATAAACTTCGGGAGGAATACCTGAATGGATAATAGAAGTGAAGAGCTGCGTCCGTTTTTGCAGCCCGGCCGGCACGTGCATCTGGTAGGCATCGGTGGCGTTTCCATGCGGCCGCTGGGCCTTGTGCTGCAAGATATGGGAATGATTGTAACCGGTTCGGATATGAGCGTATCTGCATCCACGGAAGAGCTGGTGGCAAAGGGTATTCGCGTGTATGTGGGGCATCAGGCAGAGAATATACAAGGGGCTGACTGCGTGATTCGCACAGCCGCTGCCCATAATGACAACCCGGAGATTGCAGCAGCCCGCAGCGCCGGTATTCCTGTGTTTGAACGCGCCCAGGCCTGGGGTGTGATTATGCGAGAATATAAGAATGCGGTCTGTGTTGCCGGCACCCACGGCAAGACCACTACCACCTCTATGCTGACCCATATTTTAATGCAGGCAGACCAGGATCCCACCGTTATGATCGGCGGCTACCTGCCTCTGCTGCATGCCGGTCATCGGGTGGGAAACGGCGATACCATACTTCTGGAAAGCTGCGAGTATTGCGATTCCTTCTTGAATTTTGCGCCTACCCTTGCGGTGATTCTGAATGTGGAAGCAGATCATTTGGACTATTTTAAGGATTTGGCGGATGTGCAGAAATCCTTCCGGGAATTTGCCACCCTTTCTTCCGGTGGCGTGCTGGCCAACGGCGATGATCCCCATACCCGGCAGGCGTTGGAAGGGCTTAGCTATGTAAGCTTTGGCTTCCAGCCGGAAAACCGGGTGCGGGCAGTGAATATCTGCGGCGCCTGGCGGCATTTTGATGTGATTTGCGATGATGAAGTGTATTGCCATCTGGATTTGCAGGTGCTGGGTCGCCATAATGCCTTGAATGCCCTGGCAGCTGCCGGTACAGCTTGGCTGCTGGGAATTCCCGGCGAGGCAGCCAGTATCGGCCTTGCGTCCTTTGCCGGCGCAGAGCGGCGTATGCAATACAAGGGTAAGTTTAAAGGCGCAGATGTCTATGACGATTACGCTCACCATCCCGATGAGCTGGCCGCTACCATTGAGGCGGTACAGGGCATGGGGTACGACCGGGTGATCATTGCCTTCCAGCCCCACACCTACACCCGTACAAAGCTGCTGTTTTCTGACTTTGTCCGGGAGCTGAAAAAGCCGGATCTGGTGGTGCTGGCGGAGATTTATGCCGCCAGAGAGCGAAATACTGTGGGGATTTCCTCTGCCGACCTGCAAAAAGAGATTCCCGGCGCGGTATTTTGCAAAACGCTGCCGGAGGTAACCCAATTTTTGCGGGAGACCCTTCGGGAGGGAGATGTGGCGCTGACGGTTGGTGCCGGTGATATTTTCCGGGCAGGCGAGGCGCTGCTGAAATAATTGGTATAACGAGGCGATTGATATGCGGAAATTGAATGTTTGCGTGCTTTTCGGTGGCATCAGCCCCGAGCACCAGGTGTCCTTGCGGTCGGCAGAATCTGTGCTGAACAATATGGATCCGGAGAAATATAATATTTTCCCCGTAGGCATCACCAAGGACGGAGAGTGGATTTTCTACGGCGGTACAGATTATTCTCTGCTGCCCACTGAGGAGTGGCTGACCTTCCCCGGCAACCGCAGAGCCACCATTTCTCCTGTGCGGGGACAGGGACTCCTGACCTTCGAGGGCGACTGTGTGGTGCGGGAGCAGATTGATGTGGTGTTCCCGGTGCTCCACGGCGAGAATGGCGAGGATGGCGCTATGCAGGGCCTGCTGCAAATGGCAGGCATTCCCTATGTTGGTCCTCACGTATCCGCTTCCGCGGTGGCAATGGATAAGACCCTTACCAAGCTGGTGGCGGATAATGCCGGCATTCCTCAGGCTGCGTGGCTTTTGGTGCGCAGCAGTGATTTGCAGAACCGATTGGAAGAGAATCTGGACAGCGTGGAAACGAAATTTTCCTATCCTGTGTTTGTCAAGCCTGCCGGTACCGGTTCTTCTGTGGGTGTGTCCAAGGCCCATTCCCGGGAGGAGCTGAAAGATGCACTGCTGCTGGCGGGTATTTACGACGAGAAGATTCTGGTGGAAGAGTTTATTTGCGGCCGTGAGGTGGAGGTAGCGGTGATGGGTAACAGCAGCCCTGTGGCCTCCGAGGTGGGCGAGATTGACTCCGGCGCCGATTTTTATGATTACGATGCCAAGTATGTAACGGACACCTCCGTTGCCTATATCCCTGCCAGAGTCTCCCCGGAGGTTATGGAAGAATTGCGGGAAAAGGCTGTGCAGGTGTACAGAGCCATTGGCTGCCAGGGCCTGAGCCGTGTGGATTTCTTTGTAACCTATGAAGACAACCGTGTGGTGTTTAATGAAATTAACACCATTCCCGGTTTTACCTCCATTTCTATGTACCCCAAGCTGTTTGCTGCCAGCGGAATCGGCTATGCAGAGCTTATCGACCAGCTGCTGCAACTGGCAATGGAGGCGTGTCAATGAAGACAGATGTTGTGTTGTCCGTCCGTGGACGGCAGAGCTATGCCGGGCAGGAGCCGGATGTGATTGAGCTGGTTACAGACGGTGTTTTGGAATCTGTGGATGGCGGTTGGCGCATTACCTATGAGGAAAGCGAGCTGACCGGACTGGAAGGGGTAACCACCACCTTCCAGGTGCAGGGAAAGACCGTTACGCTGGTGCGTTCCGGACGGCTGAACTCCCATATGGTATTTCAAGAGGGCGTGGCTCACGATTCTCTGTACCAAATGGAGTTTGGCGCGCTGATGCTCACTGTTTGCGCCACAAAGGTGCAGGCTGATATAACGGAAGACGGCGGTGTGATTGATTTAAGCTACAATGTGGAAATCGAGCAAAATGCCGCCGGTGTGATTGATTATCATTTGGAAATGAAAGCAAAAGAAAATGCGTGCTCTTATGATATGCACCCCAAAAGTTAGACACTTTTGGAGGTGCATATTTTTTATGGGAAAAACAGGAAGAAAAAACAAAGAGTACTGGCCAGAATTCAAAATTCGTGTTATAATGGATATGGGAGAACACCATCTTGGATATCGCGAAACGGCCAGAAAGTATTTGGGAGCACAAAATCGTACTGAAGAAGACTTGTACAAGGACAATGTAAGAAGGTGGGAACGTATATATTTAGAAGAAGGAGCCGAAGGTCTGATGAAAGAACGCAGAGGCAAATCTAATACTGGTAGCCGACGAGGACGTCCACCTAAACTTGATAGAAAAGTAGAAGAAGATCTCATTGCCCAGAACCAAAGACTCAGAATGGAGATTGAGTACTTAAAAAAACTGAGTGCCTTAGTTCTTGCGGAAGAGCAAAAGAACGGCAAAAAGCGTTCATAATTGCTGAACTAAGGCAGAAGTATCCGCTTAAAGATTTGTTAGAGCTTTCCGGGATAGCAAGGAGCACGTTCTATTACTATCTGAAACAGAAGGATAAAGACAAATACGAAAGCGAAAAACAAGATATATTAGAAATCTACAATACTCATAAAGGCAGATACGGATACAGACGTATTTGCTCTGAATTAAGGGCAAAAGGGTATACTACCAACCATAAAACAGTATTGAAACTGATGAAATCCCTTCATTTGCGTGGAAAACAGAGCAAAAATGGCAAATACCATTCCTACAAAGGTGAGATTGGTAAGGTGTCAGACAATCTGTTGAAAAGAGATTTTCATGCAGACAAGCCTTTTGAAAAACTGACGAC
>JAZRBN010000010.1:0-4952 GCA_045635105.1 Faecousia sp.
ACAGCCTCCTGCACAGCAGGGATACGGGTAGAGCCGCCCACCAGCAGCACCTTGTGCAGGTCGGAAGCAGTCAGGCCTGCATCGTTCATAGCCTGGCGGACAGGCTTCAAGGTGCGCTCTACCAGGTCGGCAGTCATTTCGTTGAACTTGGCACGGGACAGAGAAACATCCAGGTGGTTGGGGCCGGTGGCGTCAGCGGTGATATAGGGCAGGTTGATGGCGGTGGTGGTCATACCGGACAGCTCAATCTTAGCCTTTTCCGCAGCCTCACGGAGCCGCTGCATAGCAACCTTGTCGTTTTTCAGGTCAATGCCCTCAGCCTTCTTGAATTCGGCAACCAGATAGTCCATAATCCGCTCGTCGAAGTCATCGCCGCCCAGGCGGGTGTCGCCGGCGGTGGCAAGCACTTCCACGATGCCGTCGCCGATTTCCAGAATGGAAACGTCGAAGGTACCGCCGCCCAGGTCGTAAACCATAATCTTCTGGTCGCTGTCCTTGTCCAGGCCATAAGCCAGAGCAGCAGCGGTGGGCTCGTTGATAATACGCTTTACGTCCAGGCCTGCAATCTTGCCGGCATCCTTGGTGGGCTGACGCTGGGCGTCAGAGAAGTAAGCAGGTACGGTGATAACAGCCTCAGTAACCGGCTGACCTAGATAGCTCTCTGCGTCAGCTTTCAGCTTTTGCAGCACCATAGCGCTGATTTCCTGGGGGGTGTAGCCCTTGCCGTCTACGGTTACCCGGTAGTCCTCGCCCATGTGGCGCTTGATGGATGCGATGGTGCGGTCGGCGTTGGTAACAGCCTGGCGCTTTGCCACCTGACCCACCATACGCTCGCCGGTCTTGCTGAACGCCACCACAGAGGGGGTGGTTCTGCCGCCCTCGGCATTGGCAATCACAACAGCCTCGCCGCCTTCCAGCACGGCAACACAAGAGTTGGTAGTACCCAAGTCAATTCCGATAATCTTTCCCATAATAAAATCCTCCTATATAAAGTTAAGTGTGTATAAATTTATATTTCTGCAAAATGCAGAATGCTGAATGCATAATGCATAATTGTCTGAAACACATTCTGCATTAAGCATTATGCATTATGCATTTAGTTGGCAACCTGAACCATTGCAAACCGGACGATTTTATCGCCCAGCTTGAAGCCCTTCTGGAACACCTGACAGATGGTGTTTTCGCCGAAGTCTTCGCTTTCGGTGTGCATCACCGCGTTGTGGAGCGTGGGGTCGAAAGCATCGCCTGCGTTGCCGAAAATCTCCACGCCCAAGCCTTCAAAAATGCTCACCAGCTGGTTCATAGTCATTTCCACGCCTTTTTTGTAGGCCTCGTCCAGGGTTTCCTGATTTAAGGCTCTTTCCAGGTTGTCGTACACCGGCAGGAGCTTTTCGATGGCGTCGGCTTTGCCGCTGCCGTAAAACAGCTCCTTTTCTTTGGCGGTGCGCTTGCGGAAGTTATCGTAGTCCGCCGCCAGCCGCAGGTGGCTGTCGTACAGGGCGTTGTACTTTTCTTCCCATTCGTTCACTTCCGGGGTTTGCTCCGGGGTTTGCTCTATGATTTCTTCTGCGGTTTCTTCCGCCGACTGTTCTTTCTTCTTATCCTTTGCCACGCCTTAGGCCTCCTTGTGGGTTTCTTCTTTTGTGCCCGGCAGTTGGGGCTGTTCCGGTTTTGCAAACATCTTCGACAGGCTCTCGGCAAAATAGGAAAGCCGCGCGGTAACCTTGGCGTAATCCATGCGGGTGGGTCCCACCACGCCGATCATGCCCTGCATCCCGTCGCCGATGTCAAATTTGGTCATAACCACCGATGTGTCTTTCAGCTCCTGGGCCACATTTTCAGGACCTACCAGCACCTTGGTGCCGTTCTGATTCTGCATAATGGCAGGCAGGTTGGAAAGGGCCTCCTCGTCAAGGGAGGACATGAGCTTTTGCGCCTTATCCACATCCCGGTATTCCGGTTGACCCAGCAGCCGCATCTGCCCGGCAACCGCCATATTGGTGCTGCCCTGGCGGCGGAGGGTTTCGGCGGTGAATTCCATAATCACGGGAACCAAAGCCCCTGCATTGCCGGCGGCATCCATCACCCGGTTTAATAGCTCCGGGGTGAATTCCTCTGCGGCAATGCCGGTCATAGTGGCGTTGAGCAGGGCGGTGAGCACCTGCAAATCCCCTTGCTGCGCCAGTACCGGCAGCTTGATCAGCTTGTTGACCACTTGCTCGTCGGAGAGCATAACCACTAAAATTACGCTGTTTTCCCCGGCGAGAATCAGCTCAAACCGCCGTACCGTTGCGCCCCCGTGGCGGGAGGTTACGGAGATTGCCGGCAGGTCCGTGGCCTGGGAAACAAGCTTTGCCACCTTTTCCAGCATTTTGTCCACCCGCTGCATTTTCTCTTCAATGGCGAAGTTGATGGACTGGGTTTCGTCCAGGCTCAGCCGGTAGTCAGCCATCAGTTCGTCCACATACAGCCGGTAGCCGGCAGCGGCGGGGATGCGGCCGGCGCTGGTGTGGGGCTGTTCCAGATAGCCCATGGTGGTCAGCTCTGCCATTTCGTTGCGGATGGTGGCGGAGGAGTAGTTCATATCCGGCAGCTCGGAGATGGCCTTGGAGCCAACAGGCTCGGCAGTGCGGATGTAGAGATCCACCACGCTGGGCAGCACCTTCTTTTTCCGTTCGGTCAGTTCCATGAGCAGTCCTCCTTTTTCTATCTTAGCACTCGCTAGCTTTGAGTGCTAAGCAGAGTATAACAGAGAGTGCTAAAAAAGTCAATAGAAACATTTTGAAATTATTTTGAACAATATAAAAAAGGATATGCAAAAAAGAATGGACAATGTAGGGGCGATTATCAATCGCCCGCGGGCGGTCAATGACCGCCCCTCATAACCAAGATTCCTTGCACTTCCCCCTTTGGAATCCCCGCAGAGATTTTGAGAAAATGAACGACTACGCGTACATTCTGCATTTTGCATTAAAAAAGCACCCCGTGTGGGGTGCTTTTTTCTTAGTACATTCCGCCGCCCTGGGCTGCGGCTGCCATAGCGGCAGCATCGGCTTCGGGGTTGGGCTTGTCGGCTACCAGGGACTCGGTGGTGAGCACGCAGGCTGCGATGGAGGCTGCGTTTTCCAGAGAGGAACGGGTAACCTTGGTGGGGTCAACGATGCCGTTGTCGATCATATCCATATAGGTTTCGGTGTAGGCGTTGTAGCCGTAACCCACCTTTTTGGAGTTCTTAATCTTTTCAAAGACCACGCTGCCGTCCACGCCGGCGTTCTCCGCGATCTGACGGATAGGCGCCTGCAAAGCGGTGGCGATGATCTTAGCGCCGGTCTTTTCGTCGCCGGTGAGCTTGGCAATCAGCTTTTCCACAGCGGCAATGGCGTTGACCTGGGCAGTACCGCCGCCGGCCACGATGCCTTCTTCCACAGCGGCGCGGGTGGCGTTCAGAGCGTCCTCAACACGCAGCTTCTTTTCCTTCATAGCCACTTCGGTCTGTGCGCCAACCTTGATCACGGCAACACCGCCGGAGAGCTTTGCCAGCCGCTCTTGCAGCTTTTCCCGGTCGTAGGCGGAGGTGGTGGTGGCGATGGAGGAGCGGATCTGATGGGCGCGAGCCTGGATATCCGCGGCAGACCCGTCGCCATCGACGATGGTGGTGGTGTCCTTGGTTACCACCAGCTGGCGGCAGTGGCCCAAATCGGTCAGCTGGGTCTCAGTCAGCTCCATATTCAGCTGGCTGGAAATCACAGTACCGCCGGTGAGAATGGCGATATCCTGCAACATCTCCTTGCGGCGGTCGCCAAAGCCGGGGGCCTTGACGCAGACCACATTGAAGTTGCCCCGCAGACGGTTCACCAGCAGGGTTGCCAGGGCGTCGCCCTCCACATCCTCAGCGATGATCATCAGCTTCTTGCCGGACTTTACCACAGGCTCCAAAATGGGGAGAATCTCCTGAATGGAGGCGATCTTCTTATCGGTAATCAGCAGGTAAGCGTCGTCTAAGACAGCTTCCATCTTGTCGGTATCGGTAACCATATAGGGGGAGATATAGCCCCGGTCAAACTGCATACCTTCCACAACATCCAGACCGGTCTCGGCAGTCTTGCTCTCCTCGATGGTGATGACACCCTCGGTGCCCACCTTGTCCATAGCCTCGGCGATCAGTGCGCCGATGGACTCGTCGCCGGAGGAAACAGTACCCACACGGGCGATATCGTCAGAGCCGTTGACAGGCACGGAGTGCTCCTTGATGGCGGCAACCGCGGCTTCCACAGCCTTTTCGATGCCCTTGCGCATCACCATGGGGTTTGCGCCGGCGGACAGGTTTTTCAGACCCTCGCGGGTGATGGCCTGTGCCAGTACGGTTGCGGTGGTGGTGCCGTCGCCGGCCACATCGTTGGTCTTGGTGGCAACCTCGCGAATGAGCTGCGCGCCCATATTCTCAAAGGGGTCGTCCAGCTCCACTTCCTTGGCGATGGTAACACCGTCATTGGTAACCAGGGGAGCGCCGAACTTTCTGCCCAGCACCACGTTGCGGCCCTTGGGGCCCAGGGTAACCTTTACGGTATCGGCCAGCTGGTCGATGCCGGATTGCAGCTTCTTACGGGCGTCTTCGCCGAATACAATCAACTTTGCCATTTTCTTATCCTCCTAAAAATCAGTCAGTTACAACTGCCAGAATGTCGTCCTGCTTGACGAACTTGTAGTCCTCGCCGTCCAGCTTGATGTCGTTGCCGACAAAATTGCCAACCACGACCTTGTCGCCGGGCTTGACGGTAACGGTTACGTCCTTGGTGCCGGGGCCGGCGGAAACCACTTCGTAGATGCCGGGCTTTTCCTTGGTGGTGGTAGCCAGAATAATGCCGGAAGCGGTGGTCTCCTGGGCTTCGGCGGCTTTCAGCAGAATGTTGTCTGCCATGGGTTTGAGTTTCATAATGATTCCCTCCAAAAAA
>JAZRBN010000011.1:0-28182 GCA_045635105.1 Faecousia sp.
CCGCCCACTGCTGCGTGGTCACCCCCGAGCGTCTGGGCCTGTGCGGCGCCGTTTCCTGGCTGGATGCCAAGGCTACCAACGAGCTGGATCCCAACGGCCCCTGCCAGCCCATTGAGAAGAAGGGTCTGATCGATGAGCGTACCGGCCGATACGAGGAAGTTGACCGCATGATCAACGAAGCCACCCACGGCGCGGTGGAGACCGTCACCCTGTACTCCATTCTGGAGGATCCCATGACTTCCTGCGGCTGCTTTGAATGCATCTGCGGCATCGAGCCCGTAAGTAACGGCGTGATCGTTGTCAACCGTGAGTATAAGGGCATGACCCCCTCCGGCATGACCTTCGGCGAGCTGGCAAGCTGCACCGGCGGCGGTGTCCAGACCCCCGGCTACATGGGCCATGGCCGTCACTTCATCGCCTCCAAGAAGTTCGTTTCTGCGGAAGGCGGTATCCAGAGAATCGTGTGGATGCCCAAGGAACTGAAGGACGATGTGGCTGACCGCCTGAACGCCACCGCCAAGGAGCTGTACGGCATAGAGAACTTCGTAGACCTCATCGCCGACGAGACCGTCACCTGCGACGCCGAAGAACTGATGGGCTGGCTCACCGAAAAGAACCACCCCGTCCTGACCCTGGAACCCCTGATGTAAGCGGCCAGTGGCCGCGGCCAATGCGTGCCCGGTGCGCT
Organism: Faecousia sp.; assembly: GCA_045635105.1. Taxonomy (GTDB): domain Bacteria; phylum Bacillota; class Clostridia; order Oscillospirales; family Oscillospiraceae; genus Faecousia. Next base: position 689 of record JAZRBN010000011.1, read on the forward strand.
GCTCATCGTTACTGCGTCACTAATTCAACACCTTATGTAAGTTATTGCGCCAAAGGCCCCCTTGTGTAAAGGGGGCTGGCAAAAATCTTTGATTTTTGACTGGGGGATTGACAATCCCTCCGACCTCCCATTGCACAAGAGAGGCTTTTATACCAATTCTGTTACAGCTTTCTGAAATGCGGCAAATTCCGCTTCGGTGCAATCCGCGTGAACCTTAACAGGACGGGAATAGTCCAAGGTGAACATACTCATCAAATGTCTGCCGTTAATGTTCTGCCGGTCGTTGCCCACGTGCACCTCAAAGGGTTGCTGCGCCACCAGCGCCACAAAGGTCTTGATCTGTTCAAAGGTATTGAGCGAAATGAGAAAACTCATAAATTAGCCTCCGGTGCTGTACAAAAAGAAATTTTTCGAGTATAATAACAGCGTGCTCTATTATACGAAAAAGTTTTCCGCGAATCAATTGACCAAACCACAAGAAAAAATTCCGAAAAGAAAGGGATTATTGGTAAAATACACAATGAAATTTGGTTTTTTCACCCTTGGATGCAAGGTAAATCAATATGAAACCCAGGCAATGGAGCAGCTTTTAACCGCCCGGGGTCATACCGCAACTGACCTGCAACCGGGCTGTGATGCCTATATTATCAACACCTGCTCGGTAACCGCTGTGGCGGACAAGAAGAACCGGGCCATCATTCGCCGGTGCCGCCGGGAGAATCCGGAGGCAATCCTGGCGGTATGCGGCTGTTATCCCCAGCACGCCTCTGACGCGTTGGAAGCATTAGACATTGATGTTATTGGCGGCAGCGGCAGCCGGGAGGCGTTTTTGCAGCAGGTGATTGCCGCGGTGCAGACCCGTACCAAAGCCAAGGTGCTGGACCAGGCGCTGAAACGGCGGGAATTTGAAGTGCTTCCCGCCGGCGGCCTGGAAGGTCGCACCCGGGCAATGCTGAAAGTGCAGGACGGCTGCGTGAACTTCTGCACCTACTGCATCATTCCCTACACCCGGGGTCCTGTCCGTTCCGCCCCCGTTTCCCTGGCGGTGGAGCAGGCAAAGGCTCTGGCGGAGCAGGGCTACAAGGAAATTGTCATCACCGGCATTGAAATTGCCGGCTGGGGTATGGATTTGCCGGGCAAGCCCGGTCTTGCGGACCTTTTGGAGGCGGTTTGCGATGCCGTTCCGGAGCAAAGAATACGGCTGGGCTCCTTGGAGCCCCGGATTATTACGGAGGAATTCTGCCTCCGTCTGCAAAAGCTCAGTAACCTCTGTCCCCAGTTTCACCTGTCGTTACAGTCCGGCTGCGACACGGTGCTATTGCGTATGAAACGGAAATATGACACCGCCCGGTATTTAGAAAGTGTACGGCTACTAAACCGCTATTTCCCCGGCTGCGCCATCACAACCGACCTGATTGTGGCCTTCCCCGGAGAAACGGAAGCAGAATTCGCCCAAACCCTGGCGTTTATCAAAGAATGCGCCTTTGCGGATATGCACATTTTCCCCTACTCCCGCCGCCCCGGCACACCGGCAGACAAAATGCCCGGTCAGCTAAGTAACGCCGTCAAGGAGCAGCGGAGCAGGGAGGCCATCGCTGTGGCAGAGGAAATGAGCCGTACTTACCGGCAGGCTCTGCTGGGCAACACAGCGCCTGTGTTGTTTGAAGAGCAGGACGGGGCATACTATACAGGACACACACCCAATTATATAAAGGTATATACCGAAGGAACAGACCTGCACAACTGCGTTAGAAATGTTACCGTTACCGGCGTGTACCAAGACGGCGTTTTGGGCAGACTGGACAAGTAAAAATTTTTGTGCTATACTATAATTTCCCAATGAACACACAGAAAGGAGGCGTTGTCCTTTGAAATATTGGAGAGGCTATCTGACCGCGGCAATTTTGCTGGTCTGCACCTGGGGCCTGCGGGAATTTGCCAAAGCCCATACGCTCCTTGTGGATATGGTCTACCCCTATGTAACCCGTATGACCCAGCTGTTTCTGGTGGATTGGAGCAGCGGTGTGGACTACTGCCTGTGGCAGGCGCTGGTGCTGGTATTAGGCGTACTGGCGCTGGTAACAGTGGTGCTGATGGTGATTCTCAAATGGAATCCCATTCAGTGGTTCGGCTGGATCTGCGCCACAGTGGCAGCCGTGGTATTTCTGACTATGGGCGTTTTCGGACTGAATGAATTTTCCGGCCCTCTGTCCGAGGACATCCGGCTCACCGAAACCGACTACACCATTACAGAGCTTGCCGATGCCGCCACCTACTACCGGGACAAAGCCAACGCCCTGGCGGACACTGTGTCCCGCAACGACTACGGCGATGCAGCCTATGCAGAATTTGAAACACTGGCCAATCTTGCCTCCGACGGCTTTGACAAGCTGGTATACGAGCAATCCCTGTCGGTATTCGCAGGACCTGCCGAGCCGGTGAAAAAGCTGGGCTGGGCGGAGTTCTTCTCCGGACAGGGCATTGTGGGTATGACCGTGGCGCTCACCGGTGAGGCTGCGGTAAATCCCCAGACACCCCCGGTGATCCTGCCCTTTGCCATGTGCCGGGAGATGGCGCGGCGTATGAGCATCTCCATTCCCAAGGATGCCAGCTTTGCGTCGTATTTGGCCTGCACGGAAAATGAGGACATCCAATTCCAATACTCCGGCGCGCTGATGGCCTACCGCTACTGCATCAAGGCCTTGCAGGAGCTGGACACGGTTACCCAGGCCGACACCGCCGCCCAGATTGCCGCCAAGGAAGGCAGAAACTTAAAACGCGACCTTGCCCTGTGTGATGTATTTTTCCGCAGCAAGGATATGGAAGACGCCAACACCTGCGACCTGCTGGTCAGCTGGCACATTCAAGAGGTTGTGCTGCCCTCCCTCATTGAGGAAGAAGACGTTTTTGACCCCATGGATAAGACCCAGGTGGATTTGAGCGACAATCCCAACGCATAGGAGAACGTATGAAACAGACACTTGCCGGCGGCTTGCCCGCGCTGGGGCTTTCCCTGCCGGAGGAAATACAGGTTAGGCTGTGCGCCTTCGGCGAGGCGGTGGTGGAGCAGAATAAGGTGATGAATCTCACCGCCATCACAGAGCCTTCCCAGGTCGCCAAGCTGCACCTGCTGGACAGCTTGACCTTACTAACACTGGAAGATTTGCGGGGAAAGCAAATCATTGATGTGGGCTGCGGCGCAGGCTTTCCCGGTGTACCGGTGAAAATCGCCTGCCCCGAGGCAAAGCTGACCCTGTTGGATTCCCTGGGCAAACGAATGGCCTGGCTGGAATGGGTGCTGCCCACATTGGGCGTGGAGGCAGAGTGCATTACCGCCCGGGCCGAGGAAGCGGTTGCCCAGCGCAGGGAAACCTATGACATTGCCACCAGCCGGGCAGTGGCGCGGCTGAATATTCTGTTGGAGCTGACCGCCCCTTATGTAAAGGTAGGCGGCAAGGTGCTGGCAATGAAGGGTACGGCAGCGCAGGAAGAGCTTGCCGATGCAAAAAACGCCATCGCCAAGCTGGGCCTTCAAGTGGAGCAAATCGCCCAGTTCCCCATAGACGGCACTGCTCACACGGTGATTGTGCTGAAAAAGTTGAAGCCTACCCCTGCCGGATACCCCCGCCGCTACGCAAAAATCAAGCAGAATCCGCTGTAATTCTAAAAAGCCGCGGCAGGACCTGGTCCTGTGGCGGCTTTTTCGCAAATTGACGGGAACAGAAATCCGTGATATGATAAAAGAAAAGGAGTTTTTTATGACTGTACAAGATAAAATTACCGCTGCGGCGGAATACCTGCTGCAAAAGGTCTCCCTGCGTCCCACAGTTGCCCTGGTGCTGGGCAGCGGCCTTGGCGACTATGCCGATACCTTGGAAAACAGCGTGAAAATCCCCTATTCGGAAATCCCCAACTTCCCTCAGCCTACGGTGGAGGGACACACCGGTGCTTTTGTGTTTGGCGAGAAAGAGGGCAAGCAGGTGGTGGTTGCCCAGGGCCGGGTGCATTTCTATGAAGGCCTGCCCATGCAGGAGATTACCCTGCCCGTGCGGGTGCTGGCTGCCATCGGCGTGAAAACACTGGTGCTGACCAATGCAGCCGGCGGTGTGAATTTGGGCTACAAGCCCGGCACGCTGATGCTGATTTCCGACCACATCAACCTCTCCGGCGCGAACCCCCTGGTTGGTCCGAATCTGGAAAAATTCGGTCCCCGCTTCCCCGATGTCAGCGACCTGTACACTGCCGACCTTCGCAGCGCTATCAAGGAAAATGCTGCCAAAGCCGGCATACCCTTGGAAGAGGGGGTTTATCTGATGTGCTCCGGTCCTAACTACGAGACCCCCGCTGAAATCCGGGCGTTCCGCACCTTAGGCGCGGACGCGGTAGGTATGTCCACTGTACCGGAGGCGTTGGTGGCAGGCCACAGCGGCTTGCAGGTGGTGGGCGTCTCCTGCATCACCAATATGGCAGCCGGCGTCCTGCCCCAGAAGCTGAATCACGCCGAGGTCATCGAAACCGCCGCTATGGTCCACGATTTGTTCCACCGGCTGGTGGATGTGATCCTGGCGATCCTGTAATTCTTGACTTTTCCAGGCAAAAAGCTATAATAAACGGAGATTTTTCAAAAAGGAGCGAACTTTTATGGTATATCCTATGAATATTGCAGGCGTCAAGCGGGAGCTGCCCATCTGCAAGGTTACCGATGATCTATACATTGCCGGCTTTGTGGTTTTCGGCGACCAGGAGCTGACCGTTGCCTGCGCCCGGGAGCTGATTAAGAAGGCGCCGGAATACGACTATCTGATCACTGCCGAGGCAAAGGGCATTCCTCTGGCTCACGAAATGGCCCGTCAGACCGGTGCTGAGAAGTATTTTCTCGCCCGGAAGCTGCCGAAGCTGTATATGACCGGCGTGTTTGAGGTGGCTGTGAAGTCCATCACCACCGCCAAGGATCAAAAGCTCTATCTGGACACCGCCGATGCGGAAATGATGAAGGGCAAGCGGATTCTCATTGTGGACGATGTGATTTCCACCGGCGAGAGCCTGCGGGCATTGGAAGCGCTGGTGGAAAAGGCCGGCGGCATCATTGCAGGCCGTATGGCGGTGCTGGCAGAGGGCGATGCCCAAAACCGCTCCGACCTGATTTATCTGGAAAAGCTGCCCCTGTTCAATCCCGACGGCACAGTGAAGGCGTAAGTTTACATAATTTTTGGAGTTGAAGTCTGTGAAGTTTGACAACACCCACGTTACCATTGATTTGGATATCATTGCCGCCAATTTCCGGGCGATTGCGGAAAGAGTGGGCGTTCCGGTGATGGCCATTGTCAAAGCCGATGCCTACGGCCACGGCGCCATTCAGGTTGCCCGGCAGTTGCAGGACAGCTGCGCCATTTTCGGTGTATCCTCTATGCTGGAAGCGCTGGAATTGCGCAAAGCCGGCATCGCCACCCCCATTCTGATTTTGGGGCAGATTCCCCCTTCCGCCTTTGCCACCGCAATTCGGGAGAATATCCGGCCCTCCATCTTCCGGTACGAGGATGCGCTGGCCCTGTCCCAAACCGCCGTGCAGCTGGAACGCCCCGCGCCTTTTCATCTGGTTGTGGACACCGGTATGAGCCGCATCGGCTTTCAGGCAACGGAGCAGGACGCGGATATCTGCGCGGAAATTTGCCGGTTGCCGGGGATTGTTCCCGAGGGTCTTTTCAGCCATTTTGCCACCGCGGACTGCGCGGATTTGACCAAGGCGCGCTTGCAGGCAGAAAAATTTGATGCCTTTGACCAAATGCTCCGGCAGCGGGGTGTGGCGGTGCAGTACCGGCATATGGATAACTCCGCGGGTATTCTGAATTTTGAAAGCCACTATGAACTGGTCCGCGCAGGCATCGTCATCTACGGTATGTATCCCAGTCAGGAAGTGGATTTGGACGCGCTGTCCTTGCAGCCGGCGCTGCAATGGACCAGCCGGGTTACGCACATAAAGACCTTGGAGGCAGGTCGGGAAATCAGCTACGGTGGCACCTATGTTACCAGCCGGCCCACCACCGTCGCCACCGTTCCCGTAGGCTATGCCGACGGCTACCGGCGGGCGCTGAGCAATAAATTCTATGTGCTGATCCGGGGTCAAAAAGCGCCCATCTTAGGCAGAATTTGTATGGATCAGATGATGGTGGACGTAACCCATATTCCGGATGTGGAGGTGGGCGATACCGTGGTGCTGATCGGTCAGGACGGAGAGTATACCATCACAATGGAGGAGATCGCCGCTGCGGCGGATTCCTTTAATTACGAATTTGTCTGCGGCATCAGCCGCCGTGTGCCCCGATTCTACCGGCAAAATGGCGAAATTGTCCGTCAGGTCCATTACCTGCTGGACAGCTATCAATAAAACAAAAGGTGTGCCGCCGGCACACCTTTTTTGTATAATTTTACGCATCGTGGCAAACACTACCTGCGAACACAAAAACAGGAGGTTTTTCCATGATTCGATACCGTTTTATGAGCCTTGCGCTGGCAATTTGCTGCCTGCTGGCGCTGGGTCTTGGCGCAACCGCTTCGGAAGTGGACTGCGACAGCGTTTACTGCTTCACCGGGCAGGAATTCAGCGCAGAAGAAGAGCCGCTGGCCGGCATCTGCATCACCGCGCTTCCCAACCCCGCCACCGGTACAGTGCTGCTGGGCAACCGGGTGCTGCGCCCCGGTGATATTCTTGCCGCAGAGCAGCTGAACAAGCTGACCTTCCGGCCTTTGCGCACCGAAAACGATGCCCAGGCGGTAATCAGCTACCTGCCCGTTTATACAGACCGGGTGGAAACACCTGCGGCTATGACCATCGGCATCCGGGGTAAGGAGGACAAAGCGCCGGTGGCGCTGGATTCTTCCATTGAGACCTACAAAAATCTCTCCAACGACGGCACGCTAAAAGCCAGCGACCCGGAGGAGGAAACGCTGACCTTTACGGTGGTCCGCGGCCCTAAGCGGGGCAATGTGGAAGTGCGGGAGGACGGCTCCTTCACCTATACCCCCAAGAAAAATAAGGTTGGGGTGGATTCCTTCACCTATACCGCCACCGACCCTGCGGGAAATGTATCCCGGGTAGCCACTGTTACGGTGCAGATTCTCAAGCCCAAGGATGCCCGTCAGTACACCGACACCGCAGGGGAAAGCTGCCGGTTCGCAGCAGAATGGATGCGCAACACCGGTCTGTTTGTGGGGGAACAGGTCAGCGGCAACCCCTGCTTCTATCCCGATAAGACCGTCAGCCGGGAGGAATTTCTGGCAATGGTGGTAAAGGCGCTGGACATCCCGCTGGAAAACAGCGACGAGGCAGCGCTGCCGGTTACAACACCCCAGTGGTTAAAGCCCTATTTAGCTGCCGCCCAGCGCAGCGGTCTACTGGCCAACTGGCAGGATACCGGCAGCCTGTCTGAGCCCATTACCGGGGCGGAAGCGGCGGTTATGCTGCAAAATACCCTGGATTTGACCGTCAGCAGCGATGTGCTGACAGAGCAGACCGCCGCTAAGCAGGAGGAGATTCCCACCTGGGCGGCCGCCAGTCTGACGGTAATGGCAGAAAACGGCATCGTGCTGGATGCCAACGCCCCGCTGACCCGCGCCGCTGCTGCCCAGGCTCTGTATCAGGTAAGCAAGCTTGCCCCCGAAGCGCCGGGCACGGCAGTCTTCCGCTTTCAAAACTAAGTAGTAAACGGCGTAGCCAAAGGCTACGCCGTTTCTGTATTTTATTCGTAAGCGATGGGATTTTTAATGCCGGAGAAAGCGATGTAGGTGCTGCCCACATCCAGGGTCAGAGGCGTACCGTCGCCCAGGGTGTAGGTGAAGGGGCTATCCAGGGATTCTCTGCTCCACAAGATGGGAACGATCGTACCGTTGATGGCTGCGTAGCCTTCGCCGCTGCCGATGGTATCGTAGAACTGGTGGCCGAGACCACAGCTGCAATACCATTGCTTCGTGTAGATTGCGATGACGTTCTTAACCGTCATTGCCTCGCCGGTATTACCGTCCACACTGTCGCTGCCGTACTGGGATCTGGTGTACAGGCCGGTTTCCCCGTCGTAAGTGAAGGTACTGGTCTTGCCACCCTTAAAGGTGATAACCACCTTGTTAGCCTGTTCGCCCTTATGTTGAACATTTTCCTCAAATTGCAGACCGAAGCCGTTCTCATAGGGCTGACTCAGCTCCTTATCTGCCAAAATCTGCTGCATTTTTTCGCCGGTAGTGAACAGGGTATGCTCCCAGGCATAGCCGTTGTTATAGCGGTCCTTATCCCGATAAAAATACGATCCATTGTAGGACTGATCCAAATCCTTCCAATCAGGAACCTTGTCGCCATCCTGGTTGTATTTACCGTTGCGTGCGTGTACGCTGGCGCCGCAGTGGACAAGGTAGGCATCATAAGCTGCGGCAACACTGACAAAGTACGTCCGGGCGCTGCGGATAGAGCCAATGGCTTCCACATCGGACAAATCGGAGAAGATGGCCATATTCCGGGTAATGCTGCCCTCTTCTTCCATCTCATAAATGATGTCTGCCTGGCTGATACCGTGCTGGGGCATAGCATACTTAATATTGTTGGTCATTACCGCAATCAGATGACCGGACCAGGGTTCTTCCAGCTGCACACCGGTAAGGGGATGGTAATAAACCACCTGCTCCTGGGTCTCTTCGGTGGTATCTCCGGTGCTCTCCTGGGTGGTTTCCTGGGTGGTCTCACCGGTGGATTCTGTGGTGTTATCGGTGGGGTTCGTGGAGGGCGTAGCTGTGCGTTTAATAGACAGGCAAACCGTCAGCACAATTGCAACCACCAGAACCGCAGCTGCCACGGAAATCCAAATCACCTTATGGGTTTTCATGGATTCTAAAATCTTTGTGAAAATCTTTTTGAAAAATTCGCGATTCATTCTCTTTTTTTCCTTTCATATAAGGGATAATGACAGTATAGCAAAAAGTGTCGCAAAATGCAAGATGGGAATAGGTGGAGCAGTTCTGTTGCGGTGCCCGGCGAATGTCCTTGGCGTAAAAGGTGCCGCTGGACTGTTAAGGTAGCCACCAGTTTGCGAACTGGTGGCAGCAACTGTCCACCGGACAGTTGCATTTAGATGGGTTCGATTCCGGGGCGGTGATCAGTTTGCTGACCGGAATCGATTTACATTTTCGCCAATGGCGAAAATGAAAGTAGCCACCAGTTTGCGAACTGGTGCCTGCAACTGTCCACTGGACAGTTCCATTTTAATGGGTTCGATTCCGGACAAGACCAAATAAAAGGGGAGGCATTTGCCTCCCCTTTTATTTGGTGCCGCTGACCGGAATCGAACCGGTACGGATTTTACTCCGAGGGATTTTAAGTCCCTTGTGTCTACCTATTCCACCACAGCGGCAAATACCAAACATTTTAATTTATAATAATGTGTCTACCTATTCCCCCGTTCGGGGTCCCCGATATCCTCCTCGGTGCGAACACCTTCGTCGCCTATCGACCCCAGCACTCGCTTATGCTCCGCTTCTTCTGCCACCGGCAGCGCGGAGCAACACGGCCACAGCGGCATATTTACAAAATTCATTTATACTATCACAATATTGAATATTAGACTTCTTTTGTCTCCCTACTCCAACACAGCGGCGTATTTATTCGCAGCGCGGAGTGCCGTTATAGTAGCACAAAAAATCCCACCCGTCAAGGACATCTCCTGCCGGTTTTTCTTGAAAATCTCATAACTTCTCCTGTTTTTTCTCCTTATTTTTCGTTAGATTCAGTAAATTTTCAAAAATTGGTTGTAAGTTTGGCAAAAATGATGTAAAATAGTACGACTGGTAATATGCAAAATTACGCACATATAGATATTGGAGGATAATTTCTATGGAGAAACCCATTGTTTTAGTGATTATGGACGGCGTAGGCAAGGGCGACGGCGGCAGCGGTGATGCGGTTGCGGTTGCCAAGACCCCCACGCTGGACACCCTGCTTGCCACCTGCCCCCATACTTACCTGAAAGCCCACGGCACTGCCGTCGGTCTGCCCTCTGACGAAGATATGGGCAACTCCGAGGTGGGACACAATGCCCTGGGCTGCGGCCAGGTATATTCTCAGGGCGCAAAGCTGGTGGGCGAGTCCATCGAAAACGGCGCGCTGTTCGCATCCGGCACCTGGGTGGATTTGATCGACAACGCCAAGGCCGGCCACGCCTTGCATTTTATGGGACTTTTGTCCGACGGCAATGTCCACTCCAACATTCACCATTTGATTGCCCTGCTGAAAGCCGCCCACGCTGCCGGCGTGAAGAAGGCCTACTGCCATATTCTGCTGGACGGCCGTGATGTGCCCGCCACCTCCGCGCTGGAATATGTGGGAATGCTGGAAGATGTGCTCAGCACCCTGAACACCGACGGCTGCGATTACGCCATCGCCTCCGGCGGCGGCCGTATGCAGGTTACAATGGACCGGTACGAAGCCAACTGGGCAATGGTGGAAAACGGCTGGAAGACCCATGTGCTTGGCTTGGGCCGTCAGTTTGCCTCCGCAAGCGAGGCTATTGAAACCTATCGCGCCGAGACCGGCGTTATTGACCAGGATCTGCCCGCCTTCGTGGTGGCAAGAAACGGCCAGCCGGTTGCCAAAATTGAAAACGGCGACAGCGTGATTCTCTTTAACTTCCGGGGCGACCGGGCGCAGGAGATCTCCCTGGCCTTCGACCGGAAGGACTTTGATAAGTTCGACCGTCCCGGCTACACCGGCGTGAAATTTGCCGGTATGCTCCAATACGACGGCGACCTGAATATTCCCGAAAATTATCTGGTACAGCCTCCCGTGATTCAGAACACGCTCACCGAGGTGCTGTGCAAGGCAGGTATCCACGAATATGCCGTGTCCGAGACCCAGAAGTACGGCCACGTAACCTATTTCTGGAACGGCAACCGCTCCGGCAAGGTCTGCCCGGAGCTGGAAGTGTATGAGGAAATCCCCTCCGATGTGATTCCCTTTGAGCAGGCGCCTGCCATGAAGTCCAGGGAAATCACCGAGAAGATGGTGGCCGCTATGGAGTCTCAGAAATTCCAGTTCCTGCGGTGCAACTTCCCCAACGGCGATATGGTGGGCCACACCGGCGTAATGGACGCGGTGGTTTACGCAATGGAGTGCGTGGACAACGGCTTAAAGCAGATTCTCAGCACCGCTGACAAGTACGGCTACACCGTGCTGATTACCGCCGACCACGGCAACGCCGACCAAATGACTGAGACCAAAAAGGGCAAGACCTCTGTGCGCACTGCCCACTCCCTCAACCCCGTTCCCTTCATTATTTATGACAAGGATCGCGCCTGGACTGTGAAGGACGGCGCCTTCGGTCTTGCCAATGTGGCGCCCACAGTGGTAAAAATGATGGGTCTTTCCGCTCCCGACTGCTGGGAAGACAGCATTGTCTGAATAAGTACGAAACCGCTATTTTTAGGAGGTACTGATCTATGATTCAACACAACAACGAAAACGGTTCTGTGGTGGTCAGCTCCGGTGTCTACACCGACATTGCCGGCACTGCCGCAATCAACTGCCTGAGCGTCAAGGGTATGGTGGCTCGCTCCGTTTCCGACGGTGTGTATCACCTGCTTCGCAGAGAATCCATGGGTAAGGGTGTCCGTGTGGAATTTCACGAGGACGACACCATCTCCATCGACCTGCACATTATGGTAGGCGACGGTGTGAATCTGAACGCCGTGGGCAAGGCCATTATCGATGAGGTTCGCTATATGGTACACAAATGCACCGGCACCGAGGTTCGCGCAGTGAATGTGTATATCGATTCCATTACCATTGGATAAACAACGGAGGTAACGACCATTGAGACAGACCATTAACGGCGCGGATTTCCGCAGACTGATGCTCAGTGCAGCCGCCGCCATAGAGATAAACAAGCAAAAGCTCAACGAATTGAACGTTTTCCCCGTGCCGGACGGCGATACCGGTACCAATATGTCCATGACCATCAACACCGCTGCCGCGGATTTGCGGAAGGCCGACGACCCCACCCTGGAAAAGGCCGCTGCCATTTCCGCCTCTGCTATGCTCCGGGGCGCCCGGGGCAACTCCGGCGTGATCCTGTCCCTGCTGCTGCGGGGTATCTCCCGGAAGCTGAAAGGCGCAGAGCATTGCGACGGCGTGCTGTGGGCAAACGCCCTGCAAGAGGGTGTGGACGCAGCCTACAAGGCAGTTATGAAGCCTGCCGAGGGTACGATTCTGACGGTTGCGCGGCTGGCTGCCGGCAAGGCATTGGAAGCTGCCCAGGAGAACAATTACTTTGAATTCGTCCACGAATCTGCCATTGAAGAGGCAAAAATTGCCCTTGCCAACACCGTCAATCAAAACCCGGTGCTGAAAAAGGCGGGCGTAGTGGATGCCGGCGGCAAGGGCTGGCTGGTGGCTTTGGAGGGAATGCTGTCCGCGCTGCGGGGCGAGGACATCGTAGCTCCCGAGGGCGGCGCAGAGGAGACTGCCGAACAGGCAAACTTCTCCGACTTTGACACCGAGGACATCACCTTTACCTACTGCACCGAGTTTATCATCTCCCGGGAGAATAACAATGACCCGGAGAAGCTGCGGGACTTCCTCAGCAGTCTGGGCGACAGTCTGGTGCTGGTGGACGACGAGGAAATTATCAAGGTCCACGTGCACACCAACGACCCGGGCAAGGCGCTCCACGAGGCCATTGATTACGGCTCTTTCGTTACGGTAAAAATTGAAAATATGCGCTTGCAGCACACGGAAAAGGTCATGAGCGAGAACGAAAAGTCTCCCAAAATCGCCGAGCCGGAAAAGGCGCTGGGCGTGGTATCCGTCTGCGCCGGCGAGGGTCTTGCCAATGTGTTCCGGGATTTGGGTGTGGACGGCATTATCTCCGGCGGTCAGACCATGAACCCCAGCACCCAGGACATTCTGGAAGCGGTGAACAAAGTACCCGCGGAGACCGTTTTTGTGCTGCCCAACAACAAGAACATCATTATGGCTGCCCAGCAGGTAGACGCGCTGACGCCTAAGAATGTGGTGGTCATTCCCAGCAAGACCGTTCCCCAGGGCGTTACCGCTATGCTGAACTTCAACCCAGACGGGGAAGTGCAGGAAAATACCGATGCGCTCACCGAGGCTCTGGACACTGTGGATACCATGCAGATCACCTACGCCGCCCGCAACTCCGATTTCGACGGCCACGATATCCACGAGGGCGATTATCTTGCCATCTACGGCAGCGCTCTGTTCGGCACCAGCCGGGATATCAAGGTTCTGCTGAAAGCCCTGGCTGAAAAGGTCCGGGACGAGGGCAAGGAATATATCACCATTTACTATGGCGAGGATATTCCCGAAAAGCAGGCGCAGAAGGCTGCGGACCTGTTCGCCAAGGTTTGTCCCGATGCGGATGTGAACCTGCTCTCCGGCGGTCAGCCTGTATATTATTATCTGATCTCCGCAGAATAAAAACACAAAGGCTCACTACACTGGTAGTGAGCCTTTTTCTGGAGGTATTCTATGGATAAAGTTTGGCGTTTGGTGCGCCACCTCTCCCGGCAGAAAATCGGAATCCACGCCGCAGGCGCAGGATACTTCATCGTGCTGTCGGTATTTCCGCTGCTGGTGCTGCTGCTGGCGCTGCTGCGGTACACCGGCTTACAGGTGGAAACCTTAACGGATTTCATTGGCGGCTTTCTGCCGGATGCGTTAATTCCCTCTGCCAAACGGCTGATTATCAGCACCTATCAGAACACCTCCGGCACGGTAATTTCCCTGTCGGCGATTACCGGCCTGTGGTCTGCCAGCCGGGGTGTTTACGGGGTGCTGACGGGACTGAACACCATCTATCAGGTGCCGGAGGACAGAGGCTATCTCTACACCCGAGGCATCAGCGTGTTCTACACCTTTTTATTTCTTCTGATGCTGCTGGCAACGCTGATTGTCCATGTGTTCGGCGCCACGCTGCTGGAATGGCTGCCGCTGAACAACTTGGGACTGGTGCAGTTCCTGTGGGATATTATTGACTGGCGGTTTGTGCTTCTGCTGTTGTTGCAGACCGGTCTGTTTTCCGCGATGTTTATGGCGCTGCCCAACAAGCGCAACACCTTCCGGGAGAGCCTGCCCGGGGCGGTGCTGGCATCTGCCGGCTGGCTGGTGTTTTCAGATTTGTACTCTATCTATGTGCGCCATTTTGCCGCCTACGCCAATATCTACGGCTCGGTGTATGCGGTAGCCCTGTCTATGCTGTGGCTGTATTTCTGTATGTCCATCGTGTTCTACGGCGGGGCATTAAACCACTATTTAAGCCAAAAAAAGCAGGCATAAAGCCTGCTTTTTATACTTGAAAACGGTTAAAATAGTCATATAAGGGGATGAGCTTTTCCAAAAATTCTCCTGCCCGCTGACCCAGCTCCGGTCCAAACATCCCTTCGCTCACCGGCTCGTCCACCACACAGGCAATGTTGCCCCGCCAGGCGTAGTACGGCGCAAGCGCCGGGCTGGGCGCTTCCTTGGGTCGCTTATACAGCTGCGCCGTAACCGGCACGCCGGTGGCCTTTTCCGTTTCGGCAATTAGCTTCAAAAATTCCTTGGGGCGGGCCGCAATATCCCGGCGGAAATCCTCCAAGGCGCTGACCCGGGGCCGCCACAGGATAAAGCCGTAGCTGACACCCTCGGGGGTGATTTCAAAATACAGGCAGGGGTTTTCCGCCCACCACTGGACATCCCGCCGGATACAAATCCACAGGCTTTCCTTATAGGGCACCGGATGGTGCAGCCGGGCATCCCGGTAAATCCGGCTGACCTTCAAAAGGTTGCCGGGTTTTTCCAAAAAGGGGCGGAACAAGTCCTTGCCCAGGGCCTTCATAGGCTCGTACAGGTGGCTTACATAATCTTTCTTGTGTTCCAGAAACCAGTCCCGGTTGTTGTTCATCCGGATTCCCCACAGAAAATCCACGGTTTCCGGAGAAAAGCCTTCAAACATCGTCTTCTCCTTTTTAATGGGCGCCGGACAGGGGGCGCATAACGCTGTAAACATCAAAACGGGTATCGTGCAGCTCCGTCAGGAATACCAGATTCACCGCCGTATCTGCCACACCGCTGTTTTGGGCGGCATCACCGGCCTGGATGGCGTCCAATCCCTCCAAATACACCCGGCTGCGGCCCTGGGGCGCGGTGAATTCCTCGGATTTTACAAAGGACACCGCAAACCGGTCGGTGGCGCAGGCTGACAGCAAGATGCCTGCCGCCTTACTCAGCAGCTCCCCCCGGTCGCCGTTGACCTGAATGTTGTCAGTGGGGGGGAAGCTGAAATCGTCCAGCACCACCTCGTCAAAGCCCAAGCTTTTCAGCTCCGTAATAATCTGGGTCAAGTAGGTAATCGTTCCCTGACTGCCGGGGTGCAGCCAGTAGCAGCCGTCGTCATCCATATGCAGATAGCCGCCGGAGGAATGATGCACACCGTCGGGCACATTGTTAAGGCCGTAGTGGTAATCCCGCAGCGCCGGAATCCGGGCAATGGCATAAACATTGCTTTTTTTCAAATAGCTGATCAGCTCGTCCATCTGCTGGGTGTTTACCTTGTTGCTGCGATTACTGCTGACGGCAGAGGAGTAATAGAAATCACCCCGGGTGCTCTTCACATCCACCATCACCGCAGCGCCTGCCGGCAGCGCCTGAATCTGGGCTTTCACCGCCGGCAAATCACCCATAGCCTCCGGCTCCACATAGTAGCCGTCCAGCTTTACAAATTCCGTGCTGGTTACCATTTCATCGTCGGTATCGAAATGGATGGTAACATCCATTTCTTCCGGCTGTACCGCCGGCTCACCGGGCTGCATAGGCGCTAAATTAAAATCCAGGCGTACACCGCCGTCGGTGCTGTACACCACATACCGCTGCAACCACACAAACCAGCAGGCAAAGCCGGCTGCCAGCACCAATGCCACTGCCAGCAGCGCGGTAAGTATGCGTTTGATCACCCGTTGGGTGCGATAGGGAATGGTCATAGGGTTCTCCTTTTTGCGCTGACACAGCGCCAATCTTCCTGACTTTTCCGTCCGGTAATTTCAAATCCTGCCTTTTCCAAGGCAGCTACCACTTCCGCCAGCCGGGTATCCAAAATACCGGAGCAAATAAGGGTTGTATTCCCCTCTACAAAGCGGGGCAGCACAGGGGCAAGCGAAATAATCACATCGGCTACGATATTCACCAGCACCACATCGTACTGCTTTTCAGCCAGCCGGGACATTAAGGCAGCATCCTCGGTTACATTGCCGGTGAGGGCGGTAAATTCCGGGGCGGCAAAGCCGTTATAGGCGGCATTTTCCCGGGCGATGTCCTCTGCCTTGGGGTCAATATCCACGCCGATGGCAGAGGCTGCCCCCAGGCGCAGGGCCCCGATGGAGAGAATTCCGCTGCCGCTGCCCAAATCCAGACAATTTGCCCCAGGGGCAAGCACCTCTTCCATAGTTTCCAGCACCATACGGGTAGAGGGATGGGCGCCGGTGCGGAAGGTCAGACCCGGGTCCAAAATCACCGGCAAGCGGTCTTCCTCACAGGTATCTGCTAACCAGTAGGGCAGCACGGTCAGCCGCTTTCCAACCGGCTGGGCAGGGTAGTTCTCTTTCCAGCTCTCCTCCCAGTTCTGCTGGGGCAGCTTGGCAACAGACAGGGAAAGTTTCCCAAAACTGTGGGACAGGGCTTCCACTTCCTGTTCCAGGCGGGAAAGGCTTGCCCTGTCGGTCTCCTCCAAGTACAGCTTGATACAAGCCAGGCCTTGGAGCTTTTCCTGCAAGGTCTCGTCAATATAGTCCCAATACGCCCGGTTTTCCTCCAAAAAGGACGCAAAGCTGTCCTGGTCCTCAATCACCAGGTCGCTGAACCCCCGGGCGGTAAGGGCGGCAGCCACTGCCTCGGTCTTGCCCGGGGCGGTGGTCAGGGTTATTTCCAGATAGTTCATATTCTTCTCCCGAATATCGGTGGTATTTTCATTATTTTATCGTAAAACACATAAAATAACAACCGGTAAAGTGTAAATTTTTTATTGGCTACTTTCCAATTGCGCAATTTTAGTATATAATGGGGATACTTTCTATTTTAGGAGACACTATGATTCAAACCATTGCATTGCTGCCCGGCGTTACACTGCGGTGTTTCCCGGACAATCGTTTTAAGCAGGAGGGGCTGAGCCTGCAACTGGTGCGCCCTATGCAAAAGGAAGAGGCAGCGCTGAACGCCCTGCTGCCGGCAGTGCTGCTCCGGGGCTGCGCCTCCGCGCCGAATTTGCGGGCGGTTACCCTGCGTTTGGACGACCTTTACGGCGCGGCGCTGGGTTCTCAGCTGCGGCGCATCGGCGATTATCAGACCACGGGTCTGAGTTGCAGCTTTATGAAAGAGGAATATGCCCTGGAAGGCGACGAGGTTTTTGCCCCTATGGTAGCCTTTTTGAAGGAGATGCTGCTATCTCCCAAGCTGGAAAACGGGGTATTCTCCGCCGACTTCGTGGAGAGCGAAAAGCGGAATCTCCTCGCTGCCATTGCCGCCCAGCGCAACGACAAGCGCGCCTATGCCGCCAACCAGCTGGTAAAGCAGATGTGCAAGGCCGATTCCTTTGGCATTCCCCGTTTGGGCGAAGCGGAGGATGTTGCTGCCATTACCCCGGAAAGCCTGTACGCCCATTACGAAAAAATTCTGCGGGAAAGTCCCATTCATATATTCTATGTGGGTTCGCAAAAACCGGAAGATATCGCCAAGCTTTTGCGGCCGATGTTTGAAAAGCTGGACCGCCACCCCATCACCCTGCGGTCGCAGACCGCCTTCCACGACTGCGGCGGCAGCGACGAAAGGGAAGAAATGGATGTGGCTCAGGGCAAGCTGGCTATGGGCTTTGTTACGCCTGTTACTGTGCGGGATAAGGATTTTGTTGCCATGCAGCTGTTTAACACGGTTTTCGGCAGCGGTATGATCAGCAAGCTCTTTATGCGCATTCGGGAGGAGATGTCTTTGTGCTATGACATCAGCTCTTCCTATCACGGCAGCAAGGGCATCGTTTCCGTGCTGGCAGGCATTGACAACACTATGGATATGCCTGTGCGGCAGGAGGTTCTGCGCCTGTTGGAGCTGTGCCAAGCCGGCGGCATTACACAGGAAGAACTGACCGCCGCCAAGCAGGCGCTGCTGTCCCAGCTGCGAAGCACCCACGATTCCCCCGGCGCCATTGAGGGCTTCTATGCCACGGCAGCGCTGAGCGGTCTGCCCCTGTCGGTGGAAGACTATATGCAGGCGGTGGAAGCTACCACCTTGGAAGAAGTAACTGCCGCGGCAAACACTTTGCGCCTGCACACCGTTTACTTTTTAAGGGGGGCTGTGTGATGGAAAAGACCTTTTATCCCCAGGTAGGGGAAACCCTCTACACCGAAAAGCTGCCCTGCGGACTGTCCGTTGCGGTGCTGCCCCGACCCGGCTTTACCAAAAAGCTGTGCTACTTTGTTACGGACTACGGCGCCATTCACCGGGAATTTACCCTAAACGGCGTGCCTTACACATCCCCTGCCGGCGTTGCCCACTATTTAGAGCATAAGCTCTTTGATATGCCAGAGGGTGATGTTACCGCAGCCTTTGCCGCTATGGGCGCCATTCCCAACGCCTTCACCGGCTACGATATGACCGCCTACTACTTTTCCTGCACCGAACAGTTCCGGGAGAATCTGGAACTGCTGCTTACCTTTGTTACCACTCCCTACTTTACCCCCGAGAGCGTTGCCAAGGAGCAGGGGATTATCGGACAGGAAATCGGTATGAATCAGGACAGCCCGGAAAGCGTGCTGTTTGAAACGCTAATGCAGACTATGTACCAAAACCATCCGGTACACACCCCCATTCTGGGCACAAAGGACAGCATTGCCCAAATTACGCCGGAAATTTTGACAACCTGCCACCAGGCGTTCTACCGGCCGGAGAATATGCTTTTGTGCGTGGTTGGCGATGTTGACCCGGAAGAAGTGGCAAGCATTGCCCAGGAAAAGCTGAAAAATCTGCCCCATTATACCGTTACCGCCACCGGCAAATGGGAAGAAAATTTAGCGGTTGCGGAACATTATGTAAACCTCTCTATGGAAGTGGCGCAGCCTATGTTCCAGCTGGGCTTCAAATGCTCGCCGCTGCCCAACGGGGATGCGGGTGTCCACGGGGAAATCGTGGGGGATTTAGCGGCGGAGGCGCTGTTCGGCGAGTCCTCCCGGCTGTATTTGAAGCTATACGACGAAGGACTCATTGACGCCTCCTTTGGCGGCGGCTTTGAGACCATCGAGGGTATGGCGCTGCTGACTGCCTCCGGCGACAGCGAAAATCCCCAGGCTGTGGGGGATGCCATTTTGGCAGAGGCACGGCGTTTGGCAATTGAGGGCATTTCGAAAGAAGACTTCCTGCGGATGAAGCGCAGCGCACTGGGTCGGCGGATTCGTTCCCTGGACAGCTTTGAAGCCACCTGCTTCCGGATCTGCGCCTACCATTTTTCCGGCTTTGACTACTTCCGAATCCCGGAACTCTACCAGCAGGTAACCCGAGAGGAAGTGGAGCAATTTATCCAAACCGCCATCACGAAAGAGCGTATGTGCCTGGCGGTGATCACCCCCAAAAAGGAGGCATAACCAATGAAATGGATCAACGGCAGCTCCCCCATCTCCTTTCCCGGACTGGGTCTTGAAATCAACCCCCCGGAGGGATTTTCCCTGGGGGCAGTTGAAATTCGGTTTTACGGTCTGATTATCGCCCTTGGTCTGCTGCTGGCCGCCATCTACGGCCTGCGGCGCAAAAAGGCCTTTGGCCTGACCGAGGATGACATTCTGGACGGGGCGCTGTGCATTATCCCCTTTGCCATTGTCTGCGCCCGTGCCTATTACTGCATCTTCGCCTGGGACGAATACGCCGCCAACCCCATTGAGGTGCTGTATATCTGGAAGGGCGGCATTGCCATCTACGGCGGTGTCATCGGCGCAGCCATCGGCATTGTGGTCTACTGTAAAATCAAAAAAATCCCCGTAGGAACGGCTTTGGACATCACCGCTCTGGGCTTTCTCATTGGACAAGCCTTGGGCAGATGGGGCAATTTCTTCAACCGGGAGGCCTTCGGCGCCCAGACAGACAGCTTCCTGCGCATGGGGCTGATGCTCACGGAAAACCGCGTTGCCACAACCCAAATGTTTTTCTATCATCCCACCTTCCTGTACGAATCGGTGTGGAACTTAGCTGGCTTTGTGCTGCTGCACTTTTTGTCCAAGCGCCGGCAGTATGACGGGCAGATTGCCCTGGGCTACGCAGCCTGGTACGGTCTGGGCAGAGCCTTTATTGAGGGTCTGCGCACCGACAGCCTGTACTGGGGACCCTTCCGGGTAAGCCAGCTGCTGGCAGCAATCAGCTGCTTTGCCGCGGTGGCAATTCTGGTGTGGCAATCCTTCCTGCCCCACGATAAAGAAAAACTTTATGCAAACCAAGTAGCTGCAAAAAACGCCGCGAAAGAAGAAGAATAAAAAAAGGCAGAGCCAGCGGCTCTGCCTTTCTATTTATCTTTATGCCAGGGGTTCAAAATCTGCCGCGCCGTGCTTGCACAGGGGGCACACGATATCCTCGGGCAGGGTATCGCCCTCATACACCCAGCCGCAGACCTTGCACACGAAGCCCTTCTTTTCCGTATCGGGCTTGGGCTTTACATTCTGCATATAATAGGTGTAGGACATGGTTTCTGCCTTATTTAAGTTGGCGCACTGGACCACATCGCACAGGAACATCATATGCGTGCCCAGGTCCACCTGTCCGGTTACCTTACAGCAAATATAGGCGTTGGCGTACTTATCCAGCACCAGCAGACCGTTGGCGGTGCGCTGCGCGTGGTCAAAGCCGGCAAATTTATCCGTATCCCGTCCGGAATGGAAACCGAACCGCTCAAACACAGCAAAGGGCGCATCCACGGAAAGGGTGGAGATATTCAGCTTGCCGGTTTTGGCAATCACATCACAGGAGTAGTTCAGCTTATTCACCGTTACCGCCACCCGGTTGGGGGTGTTGGTAATCTGGGTAACGGTGTTGACAATCAGACCGTTGTCCTTAGCGCCATCATTGGTGCTTACCACATACAGGCCGTAGCCGATGCTGAACAGGGCGGTGGGGTCAACCACATCGTCCTGAGCCACCTGCATATAGGAGGCGGCAAGCTCGTCAGCAAGAAGACCGATTTCCTTTACATTTTCCTGGCTGAGGGCAGACATAATGGTTACATTATTTTCTGTATACGTGAGATTCTTGGACTTTGCCAGCTCCTCCCGCATCACCTTGATAGCAAGGGGAGACCAGGAGCCGTTTTCAATCATTGCCACAGTGCGGTTCTGGAAATTCCGCTCGGTAAGCTTGTCCAGATAGGTACGCATATAGGGGAAGACATCGGCATTATAGGTGGTGGTGGCCAGCACCAGCTTGTCGTAACGGAAGGCGTCGGACACAGCCTGCGCCATATCGCACCGGGCCAGGTCATATACCACCACATTGGGCACTTCCCGTTTCCGCAGTTCCAGCGCCAGCAGCTCCACAGCCTCCTTGGTATGGCCGTAAATGGAGGTGTAGGCAATCACAACGCCCTCACTTTCGGGGGTGTAGCTGGACCACAGATCATACAGCTTAATATAATGACCCAGATTTTCCGTCAGCACCGGTCCGTGGAGGGGGCAGATAATCTGAATGTCCAGGGTAGCTGCCACCTTCAAAATGTTCTGCACCTGCTTGCCGTACTTGCCCACAATGCCGATAAAGTACCGGCGGGGCTCATCGTCCCAGTCCTCCTGTACGTCCAGTGCGCCAAACTTACCGAAGCCGTCGGCAGAGAACAGCACCTTGTCATAGGAATCATAGGTCATCATTACCTCGGGCCAGTGGACCATCGGGGCAAAGGCGAAGGTGAGGGTATGCTTACCCAGAGAGAGTGTGCCGAAATTCTCCACGGAGAGGGTGTTTTCCATTTTCAGCTTAGGGAAGAACTGACCGATCATCTTAAAGGTCTTGGCATTGGCAACCACCGTAACCTGCGGATATGTATTTACAAATGCCTCCACGGAAGCAGCGTGGTCCGGCTCCATATGCTGCACCACCAGATAGTCCGGCTGCCGTCCGGACAGGGCTTTTTCCACATTTTTCAGCCACTCGGCAGTCTTGCTGGCGGCGATGGTGTCCATAACGGCCACCTTCTCGTCCAGAATCACATAGGAATTATACGCCATTCCGTTGGGCACTACATACTGCCCCTCGAACAGATCCACCTCGTGGTCATTGGCGCCCACATATAAAATCGTATCGGTAACTTTTTTCAGCATAGGGTGTACCTCCTGTAATTGGGAGCCGTGGCTTCCCAGTTTCTTATGGACATAAGTATAGCAAAGATTTTCCTGTTTGTCAATAAGAATAATTCTTATTCTCAAAATTTTTCTTGACATTTTTCTCCCTTCCTGTATACAATAGAAAGAGAAGTTACAGGAGGTCTTGTTATGGAACTGGTTTTACTGACCGCTCTTGGGGTGGGAGGCGCAACGGTGTTCGGCACAGCGCTGGGCTTTGTGTTCAAAGGCATCTCTCACAAATTCAGTGATATTGTGCTGTCCTTTGCCGCAGGGGTGATGCTGGCGGCAGCGGTGATGGGACTGATTTTGCCGTCGCTGGAATACGGCGGAGAATTTGGCATTTTCTACACCGTTGCCGGTGTATTTTCCGGGGCGCTGTGCGTTAATGTGTTTGACCGGCTGGTGCCCCATCTGCACCGGCTCAGCGGTGCAGACCAGGAAACCCACCCGTCGGATACCCAAAAGCTCAACAAAGTGCTGCTGTTCGTTACCGCCATTGCCATCCACAATCTCCCCGAGGGCATTGCCGCCGGCGTGGGCTTCGGCTCCGGCAACAACGCCGAGGCGCTGACAGTGGCAGGCGGCATCGCGTTGCAAAACATTCCCGAGGGTATGGTGATTATCGGACCAATGCTCTCTGCCGGCATCAAGCCCCGGCGCACCTTTTTGGTGGCTGCCGCCACCGGCGTGGTGGAGGTGCTGGGCACATTGCTTGGCTACTTTGCCGTCAGCCTTTCCACGGCAATTTTGCCTTTTGCATTGGCATTTGCCGGCGGCACAATGCTTTATGTGATCAGCGACGAGATGATTCCCGAGACCCACGCCCACGGCAGTGAACGGGGTGCTACCTATTCTCTGCTGGTTGGCTTTTGCTTAATGCTGGTGTTTGATGTGCTGTTAAATTGAGAAGACATTCATACTTTCTCTCCGGCGAGAAAGTATGCAAAGAGCCGCCGGGAAACGTTTCGTAGGTTTCCCGGACCCTTCCCACGACCAAAAGGGGGAAGTGGCACAAACAAAGTCTACAGCAAACATTTTACACACTTCCCCCTTTGGAATCCCCTCGAACTGCACAGCACGACAAAAACAGGCGGCCGATGGCCGCCTGTAATTTTGCATTTTGCATTATGCATTTTGCATTCTATTGCTTTTCCGGTAGTCTGCTGCGACGGCGGCGGCGCTGAGAAGTGGGCCGCTGCACCTCCGGCTCTGCCTTTTCCGCCCGTCGGGCATAGGCCTCCGCCGCCTGGGAGGTGGCCTCATAGGTCAGCCGGCTGACCCGGATCGTGCCGTCCGGCTGGTCAGACAGCCGTATGCGAATCAAGAACTTTCCGTGGGCAGGACATTCCGCCAGATCCATATAGCGTCTGCCGGGCTGGGAGAACCAGCGGGTACCCCGCATCTGCTTGCCGCAGGTGGGGCATTTGTTTTCCGGGCCGGACATAGCGCCCAGCGCCTCCCGCTTATCGGCAAAGTCATAAAACACCTTGCGGCTGATGCAGCCGGGAAGCTCCGCTCCGTGAAAGCCGTCGATGTGGCTTTTCAGCGCCTTGCCGTATTCACTGATGCCCCGCTGCAAATCCAGCCTGGCGCAAATCAGCGCCGTATGGTACGCATCGCCCAGGGCATCGTGGGCAGGACGGGTGGCTTCGATTTCGAAGATTTCCATAGCGGTTTTCAGCGCCTTTTGGGCAGTAGAGCCGTCGGTCTGGGCGTTAAAAATCATTTGGGCGTTATACCAGCGGCTGACCCAGCTCTCGTCAATGCCGTAAAGCTGCAAATTCTCCCGCAAAATGGTGATATCATCAAAGCCCCAGGTGAGGAAAATCACATCCTCGCCGCACCAGGCGCGGAACCTGGCCATTGCCTCTGCCATAGGCACGCCGTTATCCCGCAAATCCGCCTCTTTGATACCGGTGAGCTTGCTGACCCGGCGGTTTAGCCGGCGGTAATACTTGGGCTTAATCAGCACCTGAAACTCGTCCGCCACCTGCTGCTGTTCCGTTATCCGGACAGCGCCGATTTGCAGAATCTCGCCCCGAATCTGCACCGGCAGCACCTTCTTGGCAGACGGCGAACCCGGCCAGGGCTGATTCCATTCCATATCCAAAACGATATAGTTCATACTTTTGAAACCTCGTTTTTCTGTTCTTTCCTTATCATACCACACCGACACCCCGGTGTAAACCTTAAAAGTCCGGAATATAGGCGGCGCTGGAAGCAGACGCCTCCTGCACAAAGCCTTCCAGCCGGTTTAAGTACATCCAGCTGACCACCGCGTCGTACTCTGCATCGGTAATTTTCCGGTCAAAGGGCGCAGAAAGACCCGGCATGGGGGTATACTGACGCATCAGGCTCACCAGCACCTGGTTAGAATCAAACGTATCTCCAATCCAGTCCAGCACTTTCAGAGAATTTTCCACCTGACCCGGGAGAATCAAATGGCGGATAATCACACCTTTGGTGATTTTATCTCCCTGCCAAGCCACTGACCCCACCTGCTCCACCATCGCGCGAATCGCCCCGGCGGCCACTTCAAAATAATCCTCTGCGCCGGAAAGCTGCTTTGCCAGGGCATTGTCTGCGTACTTCATATCCGGCAGGTAGATATCCACCAGGCCATTTAATGCCGCAATTGTTTCTACCCGCTCATAGCCGCCGCAGTTGTACACCACCGGCACAGGCAGCTTGGGAGAAAGGGCAGGAATCACTGTGGGCAGGAAATGGGTGGGGGTTACCAGGTCAATATTTTCCGCCCCTTGGGCAATCAAATCCTCAAAGGCACAGCGCAGCGCGGCAGAATCCATAGCCGTTCCTGTGGGTTTTGCGGAAATGGCCCGATTCTGACAATAGCTGCAACCTAAGGTACAGCCGCCGAAGAACACCGCGCCGCTGCCGCCGCTGCCGGAAAGCGCCGGTTCTTCCCATTTATGGAGCATGGTCTTTGCCACCAGCGCCGTGGCCGGGCAGCCGCAAAAACCCACTTCGCCTGCGGTTCTGTCCACCCCGCACTGCCGGGGGCAGAGGGTACATACCGAATAATCCATCACAAAACCTCGCAACACATTTGTCTGCATTGTACCACGGCGCGACCCAAAAAGCTACGGTAACAAAAAATTTATTTGCTATTGCGCCCAATATGGCGTATAACTATATAAAAGAAAGGAAGATGCGACATATGGTAACCTTACAACCTGCTGCTTTGCGCCGGCAGGGGGCGGATTTGGCGCAAAGCAGCCCCTATAATCCCAAGCGCCTGGTGCTGCTGCATACAGCTGTTGCCCTGGGGCTTGCGCTGCTGATTACGGCGCTGAATTATATACTGAATCTGCAAATTGCCGACACCGGCGGACTGGCGGGACTGCCTCTGCGGACAGTCCTCTCCACGGTGCAAGCCGTGCTGGAACTGGCGCTGGTGGTTGCGCTGCCCTTTTGGGAGATTGGACTTTTATTCGCAGCGCTGAACTGGACTTCCGGCAATCCCGCATCCCCCCGGGATTTTTGGCAAGGCTTTCGCAGGGCAGGGTCTGTACTGGCGCTGCGGCTGATTACGGGCGTGGTGTTTTTCATCCTCAGCTTTGCCGCTGTCAACCTCTGCTCCACAATTTTCCTGTTCACACCTTGGGCAAAGCCTCTGCTGGAAATGATAGAGCCGATTCTATCCCAGGCTGCGGTGAACCCTCAGCAGGCATCCCAGCTGCTGACACCCGAAGTGCTTGCCCAAGCGGCAAGAGCCAGTATTCCGCTATTGATACTGTCGGCAGCTCTCTTTGCCGCCATTGCCATTCCGCTGTTTTACCGGCTGCGGTTTGCCAAATTCGCGGTGGTCAGCGGCGCAGGCGGTCTGCGGGGCATAATGCACAGCGTCCGGCTGACCCAGGGAAACCGGCTGCGCATTTTTCAGCTGGATCTATCCTTCTGGTGGTTTTACCTTTTGCAGGCGCTGTGCCTGGTTATCAGCTACGGGGATACCCTCTTGCCCCTGGTGGGCATTACCCTGCCGATTTCGGAGGGCGGGGCATTTTTCCTGTTCTATATCCTGGGCGCAGCCTGCCAGGGACTGCTCCTTTGGCAATATCAGGCAAAGGTGCTGACCGCCTACTGCCTTGCCTACAACCAGTTAAGTCAAATGCCCAAAACCGGCATCGTGCAAAATCCCCCACCCAAGGTGCCTTGGCGCATATAAAGCAGGGGTCTGCAACCGCAGACCCTCTTTTTTTGTGTTCTGTGTCAAAACTTTACCCGAAAATATGCGGTATTTTTACAATTTGGCTACTTTACAAGAAGTTTTCCTTATAGTATAATAGTGCCGTATGGGGTCAACGAATCCCCAAAAATGTCTATTATGCTGCAAAACGCAGCGATAAAAAATGGAGGAAATAACCATGTCTGTAAAAGTTGCTATTAACGGTTTTGGTCGTATCGGCCGTCTGGCTTTCCGTCAGATGTTCGGCGCTGAGGGCTTCGAGGTTGTCGCTATCAACGACCTGACCAGCCCCAAGATGCTCGCTCAGCTGCACAAGTACGACACCGCTCAGGGTCGCTACAACCACGAGGTTTCTGCTGATGACGAGGCAGGCACCATCACTGTTGACGGCAAGACGCTCAAGATCTACGCTTGCAAGGACGCTAACGATTGCCCTTGGGGCGAGCTGGGTGTTGACGTTGTTCTGGAGTGCACCGGTTTCTACTGCTCCAAGGACAAGTCCATGGCTCACATCAACGCTGGCGCTAAGAAGGTTGTTATCTCTGCTCCCGCAGGCAACGATCTGAAGACCATCGTTTACAGCGTTAACGAGAAGACCCTGACCGCTGAGGATCAGATCATCTCCGCTGCTTCCTGCACCACCAACTGCCTGGCTCCCATGGCTAAGGCTCTGAATGATTACGCTCCCATCCAGAGCGGTATCATGACCACCGTTCACGCTTACACCGGTGACCAGATGATCCTTGACGGTCCTCACAGAAAGGGTGACCTCCGCCGCGCTCGCGCCGCTGCTTGCAATATCGTTCCCAACTCCACCGGCGCTGCAAAGGCAATCGGTCTTGTTATCCCCGAGCTGAACGGCAAGCTCATCGGCTCTGCTCAGAGAGTTCCCGTTCCG
>JAZRBN010000012.1:0-64824 GCA_045635105.1 Faecousia sp.
AACAACACCCGGTACTTCTATGTAACCAATTTGCAGGGCGATGTGGTGGCGATCGTGTCCATGAACGGTATCCCGGTGGTGGAATATACCTACGATGCCTGGGGTAATATTTTGACCGTTACCGGTGTCCGTGCTGAAAACTTGGGCAAATATAATCCTCTGCGCTATCGCGGATATGTATATGACGAAGAGACGGGGCTCTACTATGTATCCAGCCGTTATTATGATCCTGAGATCGGTCGGTGGATAAATGCAGATATTCCAGAGACATTAACCGCAGATTTTGAGAATTTTGCGCAATACAACTTGTTTGCATACTGCTTTAACAATCCAGTTAACATGTCTGATGAGACTGGTACTTGGCCTAGCTGGGTAAAAAAAGCTGTTGCTGTTGTAACGGTAGCTGCAGTCGTGGTTGCAGCTACTGCGATAACTGTTGCGACTTGTGGAGCAGGTTCCGTTGCGGGTGTTGCGATGATAACTGCGACAGCAACTCTTGCAGCAAAAGCAACTGAAGTTGCTGTACTACAGGTAAAAAAAGGGAAATCAGAAGGAAAAAGTGGTAGTCAAATTGCAAAAGATACAGTGGAATCCATATACGATAATGGATCGAAAATCGTTGGTTTGACACCTGTTACAAAATCTGCGGGAATAGCATTTAATCATGGTCTAAGCGCAATTGTGGAAAAGGGCTTCGGAGGGACTCAAACCTTAAGCGCAACCTTAAAATCGACAGGTGGTAAGGTAATGCCCTATGCTTTTGTTGCCATAGCGTGGTCACATACAATTATTTCTGCATTTAGTAATGATCCAGTAACAAGAGCTAACGCAAGGGGGTATGTTCTCAAATGAAAGAAATACTTAAAATGATTGTTCAAGTAGTACATGTTCTATCATTTTGCGGTGTGATACTTTCTGGGATACTTGGTGCGGTATACGAAATTATAGGACATGCTAAATTTGAACAGGTACTGTCCGCAATAGGTATTTCAAAAGGATTTGAACGGATTTGGGTTGTTAGTGCAATAATGTTGCTTTTGCTAATCACTACATACTTTATCAAAGCTAAGTTATTTAGCTGATTAAAATGATTCGATACAATGTTAAGCCAGGCGTGATTGGAGAAATCACTTAATACCAGCAAGCATCGCCTTTTGGGGACAAAAGGCAGGTTGTTGGGATAATCCCAAGCCCTTAAAGGTTTCAGGAATATTCCTGACAAGTCTGTGTTTGGGTGACCAAACGCGATGCTTGCTAGTACATAACAACTCAGTTTCTTTTTCGGCAACACTCACTGAAAAACAGTCCCGGAGGGGACATTCCCCTCCGGGCAGACTGTAATACAAGAGCGGCGCTCTGTTTTGCATCGTTACCGACGGCAGCGGCAACACCGTTACCTCCAATGCGGTGAAGCTAAACACCACCGATCTGGCGATCTATCGAAACCCTGCAAATGTTTGGGGTGTTATGGGCGATCCGGTAACCTTCTCTGTGCGGGCTTACGGTCAGGGATTGACCTATCAGTGGCAGTACAGCTACGACGGTGGTGAGAACTGGCATTCTTCCGGCGCTGAGGGCAACAAGACCAATACGCTGTCCGGTCTGACCATTACCGAGGCTCGGTTGGGTTACCTCTATCGGTGCAAAGTAACCGATGAAAACGGCACTTCCGTTACCTCCGCCACTGCCCGGATGCAGCTGAAAACTGACACCTGGAAGTACACGTATAATGCCGACGGTATGCGCACCAAGCGCACCGACGGCTACACCACCTATGAGTACATCTACAACGGTGGCAACCTGAGCCAGCTGACCATAAACGACGAAGAGCTGACCTTTGGCTACGATGCCAACGGCACACCGATGTATGTCATATGGAACAACACCCGGTACTTCTATGTAACCAATTTGCAGGGCGATGTGGTGGCGATCGTGTCCATGAACGGTATCCCGGTGGTGGAATATACCTACGATGCCTGGGGTAACATTTTGACCGTTACCGGCGTCCGTGCTGAAAACCTCGGCAGATATAATCCTCTGCGCTATCGCGGATATGTATATGACGAAGAGACCCAACTCTACTACTTACAGTCCCGATATTACGACCCCGCAATCGGCAGATTTATCAACACTGATATTGCAGTAAGTACCGGTCAGGGACTGATTGGCAATAACGTATTTGCATATTGCGGCAATAATCCCGTTGCAAGAGTTGATCACGGGGGCCAGTTCTGGGAAACAGTTTTTGATGTTATCTCGCTCGGAGCTAGCATTGTTGAAGTTTGCATTAATCCTGCAGACCCTTGGGCGTGGGTAGGACTTGCAGGTGATGCAATAGACCTTATCCCATTTGTAACAGGTGTTGGTGAAGTAACACGAGCGGTAAAAACAATTGACAAAGTCGCTGATGTTGTAGATACAACACATGATATAGCAAAAGCAACAAATAGAGTGGAAAATGTCATTGATACATCTGCGAGTAGTATTAGATATACTGATAAGGTTTTAAAACAAATGAATAATACAGCAGATTTAAATCATGCTTTTCCGTCAGTTATTGATACATTTGTTGATATTAATTCAGGGCGACCGTTAAAAGGTGGTGACGGTATTATACGCAATTTAATTGAACTGCCTGGAAGTATAAATAATACGCCTGGCATTTTTGAGTACATTATAGAACCTAATGGTGTGTGTAACCACCGTTATTTTAGGAATTTGAGGTAATTCGATGCAAATTAATATTGGCAACAAAACAATTACTTCTACAGATTTTTCCAATGCTGAAACGGCCTGGATGATAGAAGATGCTATTTTAGTCCTTGAACATCTAAGAAACAAACAGAAAATTGTTTTAGGGGGAGATATTCTGACAGAAAAATTGGAACACAACTATGATAGTTGGTATTATAATGTGGAATCCAGTCAAAATTCCAAATATAATGTTGAATGTAGTATTAAATTGGCATTTGAATATATTTCAAATTATATAAAAACAAACGGAAACGCTTTTTATGTCGTATTTGTCATAGAATAGAGAAAAATTATAAAATCATAATATTACCATACCAACACCATTCCTTTTTTCGACAAGTAACCACCCGAAAAAAACAATATTCCGGAGGGGATATATATCCCCTCCGGGCAGGCTGTAATACGTAGGTAATTTCCAGCCTCATAGCATCCCTCAAATTTCAGCCAAATTTCCCCACCCGGCTACTGCAACCCGGAAGAAACTGGGTTCTATTACTTACAGTCCCGATATTATGACCCCGCAATCGGCAGATTTATCAATGCGGACACATTCACTTCCACCGGCCAAGGCCTGCTCGGCAACAATATGTTTACCTACTGCAATAATAATCCCATAAACTTAGTGGATCCCGGCGGCACAATACCATTTGCGGATGGTTTTTTCGACGAGAAATTTAGGATCTTCGGTGAAGAGATTGGAAGGAAACTAAAAGAGGAGTATGATGAAGAAAGTCGGATTGCCCAACGCTTAACCTATACTAGTACCAGAGGGAGAAAAGGAGCACAAATTGTGGATTCTTATAAAATTAAGAATCCTGTTGTGATGTATAAGTATATAGAAAACCATAGAGGAGACGAGATAGCCGGTTCTACTGCTGGCGTTGTGTATGAATGGGCTGTGCATAATATCGCTTATAACGTTGGTAAACTTGCTGTTAGTATTGGATTTGATGAATGGGGGACGCGCACTAAGGCAAAAGGGCAAACGCTTGACGTTGGGCAAACAATTTTTAACGACTCCCATGGTGTAATGTCTGTATTCATGTGGGCAACTTATTGCATTGGCTCTCCATTTTCAGCAGCCTACGATTTGTATGTCCACATAACCAAACAATAGGGAGAGCATAATGAATAAAACGATAAAAATTATAATTATAGTAATGGGATCATCATTACTCTTTTTGTTAGTTTTTCTTACTGTCATGCTATTCAGTTTTGGATATACCAGACAGTATACTACTACCAATATTTTAGACTATGGGAAATACATTGGAAATTACAACAATGAGTCTGTGCAAACATTCATAAAATCGTTTTTCCCTGATAAAATCGAAGACACCTTTTCTGATGTTTCCTATTCTTATCGCGCGCAAAAAAATGATACATACGCGTTTGAAGCATATCTTTCTTTTACGATAGGTGATAATAAACAGTATAATGCATTTGTAGAGAGCCACACAGCAGGGCTAACGAAAAGCAAGTTCCGTTACGATGATTCTTATTGGGAATATACTCTTGTTCACGAATTTTTTCCCGATCCGACAGAAAACGAAAGTAACAATATCCACATCCGATATGCCAAGATAGGGAAGGTTCTATGTTGCCCAACAAAACAAGAAGTTATTTTTGTTGCAATGGGGGTCTATGACGGCGGTATTGTAAAAACGGATTTTCTGTGTGTTTATTTTGAACGTTTTCATATTGATCCAAGAGAATATGCCATTCATACTATTCCTAAATATATGGACTAATAGATTCTATGACAAGGGACATTCCTCAAATAATACTAGACGGTTCTCTGACTTGAAGATACGGTTGCATTTAGCATAGTATTCCAAACCCTACCTAATTTATAAAGTCTCGGAGGGGATATATATCCCCTCCGGGCAGGCTGTAACACAAGAGTGGCGCTCTGTTTTGCATCGTTACCGACGGAAACGGCAAGCATGTGTATTATTAAAACGAAAATAGAATGGCAAAAAAAGAACCTCGAGTCGAGGTTCTTTTTTTATGGATTTATTGCATTTTAATGGTAACTGTATTGGTTTTTACAGAATTGCCGTACTTGTCGGTAATCACGCAGTACAGCTGCCGGCCCGCACGGGCGCTGTTCATCTGGGCGGAGTAGGTGTTGCCGGTAAAGCTGGTGGTTAAGGAGAATTTGCTGTCGCCCTTGTTCTTAAAGTACCACTTATAAGTCAGTTCCTCGCCGGTGGCAGTAAAGGTTACCTTTGCGGTTGCGCCGTTTACAACAATGGAATTGACCGGCTGTTTGGCAATGGAAACCTTCATTCCCAGGGTAACGGTGTTGGTCTGCACCTTATTGCCGTACTTGTCGGTAATCACACAGTACACCTGCCGACCCGCCCGGGTGCTGTTCATCTGGGCGGAGTAGGTATTGCCGGTAAAGGTGGTGGTTAAGGAGAATTTGCTGTCGCCCTTGTTCTTAAAGTACCACTTATAAGTCAGTCCCTCGCCGGTGGCAGTAAAGGTTACCTTTGCGGTTGCGCCGTTTACAACAATGGAATTGACCGGCTGCTTGGCAATGGAAACCTTCATTCCCAGGGTAACGGTGTTGGTCTGCACGGAGTTGCCATACTGATCGGTAATCACGCAGTATACCTGCCGGCCGCTTCTGGTAGCATCCATAACCACAGAATAGGCATTTCCCTTAAAGGAAGTGGTGAGTGAGAACTTGCTTGCGCCCTTGTTCTTGAAATACCACTGATAGGTCAGTCCGTCGCCGGTGGCAGTGAAACTCACCTTGGCAGCTTTGCCCTTAGCAACCACCACCGATGCCGGCTGGGTGGTAAGCTGCGCAAAATGACGGTCGGTGAAGTGGGCGGTAACCGCCAAGCCTGCCGACATCTCTGCCAAATAGGTGGTATCGGTGCTGACGCACACGCCGTCAATATACCAGCCCAAAAATTCCTGCTTAGCGGCGGGGGTGGCGGTAAGCTCTGCCGTATCACCGATGAAATAACGGCCGTCCGGGGCAGACTGGGCAACAGTACCGTTACCCACCGCAGACAGCGTCAGCGGATGCTTCTTACCCACAGTCAACAATAGCGGATGGGAGGTTGTCTCGTTTTTCCCAGGCGCTTCGCAGGCGCGAATCCACACATAGGTAAACTCGGTGGCGCAATCAACTGCTGCCTGCGCGCCCGATACAGTGGTAGCAGCGGACCAATCCACCGGCGCGCTTTCTGTATCGGTGAAAATCAGCTGATAGCTGCGGTCTTCCGACAGGCAGGTAAACACATATGCCGTATCGGTAAATTTCACCGTAATAAGTTTGCTCAGCTCCTTGCGGGCAAAGATCGTAACAGTGGTGATATGACCGGCAACGGTGGTTTCCGTGGCGGCTTTACGCACCTGCAAGGTAGACGGGACACTGCCCACCGTAAAGGCGATGGGTTCGCCGGTACACACTTGCCACTGACCGTCAGCAAATGCATATTCATACTCTGCCGAGAAGCTTTGCAGGGTGGTCAGTCTTTCGTAATCCAAGGTAACCGCGGGAGCGGCAGGCGGTTCGGGGTTGACGGTAATTTCCCGATTAAACAGCACATCCCGGGCGCTGACGATGGCGTATTGCACATCGTCGTACCACCGGCTAAGGGTGTCATACTCCGTACCCTTAACGCTGTTGATCCGCTCCATCACAGCCGCTTCGTCCCGCTTGTACAGGTACACGCCGTTAATGTAGTCATCCATAAAGGATTTGAACAGGGCCTCGCCGGACAGGCGGCTCTTACACAGCGCCCGCAGGAACAGCATAGAATAAAAGTCGGTGTTTATATCCCGGGTCTGGCTGCTGTTTTGGAAGGCCAGAATCAGCGCCTTGGACAATTCATTGTCCACCTGCATACTGTCGATCTGCTTGTAGTAGTTCTCGCAGCCAAACAGGCTGTCGATAATCGTGTAGCCCGCCGTAATCAAGCCGAAGGGGGTGGCGCCCAGCATCTTTTCCAGCACCAATTCCACACCTGTGCCGATGAGCGTGCCGCCCACCTGAATCACTGTATTTTTCACCTGCTCCCAATTCTTGCGGTAGTCGTCCATCGTCTTATGCAGATTGTCCTGCATCTGCTTGGCAACCACGTGGAGCAGTTCTTTTTCGTCCAGCTGGAACTGGGCAATCATCAGAATGGGAGAGGTTTGGCTCAGAAGGCCAGTGGTAATCAATTCTTGCAGCCGTTCATTGGCCTCTTTTTCGGTGGCTTGAATCAGAGATTCCAAAATGTAGTTGCTGATTTCAGCGTTGCATTGCAGTTTCAGCACCGCAAAGTAGGCTGCATCCCGCTCCGTCTGGGAACGGGCAGCATACAAATCGCTGATGATATCCGCGCCGAAGTCGAAGGCATCGGAAAGGGAGAAGTACTCGGTGCTGGGGGCAAGCATACTTGCCACATCCACCGCAGCGCCAATGGCGTAGCCTGCCAGGCGCTGATTCAGCGCCTTTATCAGCGCGTCGTAGCCCTCATTGGCATACAGCACACTGAGTTCTTTGCTGTCTTTGACCAATTCACCCACGAAGGAGGCAATTTCTGCCGCGGTCTCTTCCCCGTCGCCGTAATCGGCCACCAGCTCGGATTCCAAATCCTCGATGATGTCCACCATAGACTGGCAGTATTGCAGCACCATCAAATCATCCACAGCCGCAACCACGCTGCTGTCGGAAAGAATGGAGAGAATCTTGCTCTCAATCATAGCCCGCTGCTCATCCTGGGTAAAATTGTCGATGTCGAAATCCAAAACCGCGTCAATGGACTTGTACACATCCTCGCAGACAGAGTTCCACAGCGCATCCGCCTCGCCCACATAGTAGTAGCGCATACTGTCAAACAGGTGCGCATATGCCGCCTGCACCTCAGGAATCGTACCCTTTAAGATAGCATCCAGCTTCTTGGTGTAGTCCTTAAAGCTGTACAGCTCCTTGTGGAATGAACCCACCTCAATATTCTCAATCAGCCCCTCAAACTCGGTGATGACCGCATTTTCAAAGCTGGCAACGCCATTATAATCGGCGGCGTTGTACGCCACATATTCGTACACAAGCATCTGACCGGGAGCCAGCGCCTTGATCGCGGTGGTGGCTTTGCCGTTGGCATCGTAGGTTACGGCAATATGCTGCTTTTCGCCATCGCCTGTTTGCAGATAGGCATTGAGAATAAAGGCCTGGGCAAAGAAATCCTTGTCCGGGTTGCTGTTCAGTACCGATTCCGTTACATTATGAACCTTTTCGGTTATGCCGATAGAGGGCATATAGATGTCAACATCCCGCTGATTTTCCAGCTCCACATTGAAATACAAGGTATCATTGTGGATTTCATCCGCTGCCAGGATGCGGAACTTGACCCCGTCAAGACCGTATACCTTGATGGGCTCTTTGGTTTCAAATCTGGCATTGATCAGTTGGTTAAATTCTGCAAGCGTGCCTGTGAAATCCGCCGACAGGTCGTATTCGCCTGTTTTGTCGCCCCGCAGCACCCACGCCAGGGTAACGGTCTGCTGTCCTTGAATAGCATCGACAGTAACGGTGGCTGCGGTTTCATAGGGCGCACCCACAGAGGTCATCAAGGTCATTCCCTGAGGAACGTGCAGGGAGACCTCATTGTGTTCCAGCACGAAATCGGAGGAGGCATTGTTGATGATGTGCAGCCGCACATCGAAGAATTCTTTCAGATAGGACGCAGAGGCGGGAATGTCGATAATCGCCACGATATCCGTGCCGTCGCTGCTGTTACCGCCGCCGCTGCTGCCGCTGCCCACACCCGACACATAGGTAAGACCTGCAATTTTACGGACTTCGCCGTTATCGTTGACATACTCCTGCACCGGTTTGCCCCGGTCGTCAGTAATCGTGTACTCCAAAATCTGGCTGTCGTTGCGGATATAGTTAACATTCAGCTGATTTTTAGAGCCGGTATAGGTTACCCGCACCGTTGCGGAATACACATTTTGGTTGGCAGGGTCGTACACATCAATACCCGCCGCCACAATCTCATCGAAGGTCATACGCTTGACCTGAAATTCACCGGTAACCAGCGCTTCCTCCACAGTGGTCAGGGTAACGCTGCGGGTGGCATTTGCCAGCACCGTTACATCCTTTTTCACCGGCAGATATCCCGATGCATACATACCCACGGTGTGAGTGCCGCTGCTCATTTTCAAGGCAGCAACACCGGAAGCATCGGTTTGCACCACGGTTTGGGTGGCGCTGCCCAGGTCGAAGTAGACAGGCATATGGGCAAGGGGTTTGCCGCTGTCATCGGTTACCTTTACCTGCAATACACCCAGCGTCTCCCGTTCCCGGACGAAGACCGTTTGGGTGGCGGTGGCGGTAGCGCCCTCGGTATCGGTAACGGTGAGGGTAACAGTATATGTACCCGCTGCCGCATAGGTTTTGTTGGGACGCATTTCGGTAGAAGTGGTGCCGTCGCCGAAATCCCAGGCATATCCCATTACAGCAATATCATCGGTGGAAGCCGAGGCATCCAGCGCCTCCTCCACGCCCACCGTCATATAATAGGGAACGCGAAGCTGCGCAGTGGGCTTTTGGTTGACATACACATAGGTGTAATCCCTTGTGGTGCTCCAAGAGCCGGTGTTGCCCAGCTTATCAATGGCTTCAATACGGTAAGTATAGACACCGCTTTCCTTTTCGGAAACTGTATCCGTAAAGATATATATACCCGTACCGCTGACACCCCGGGTGCCCAGCAGCGCAAATGTAGCGCCGTTCTCAGAACGGTAGACCTTAAATCCGGCAAGGTCCTCTTCCCCGCCGTCTTTCCAGCTCAGCGTAATCACGGTGTCCTCCTGGGTTACCGCAGGCTCGTTGACACTGGGCGGGGTGTTGTCCAGCGTATATGCCGTAAGCGCATCCTCTGAACGAAGACCCGCCTCGTCCGTGGCATAGGCACGCAGATAAACTGTTTCGCCGTGGGCAAGACCCCCAATGGGCAGTTCCACCGCAAGGCTCACATAATGGTCATTGATTGCCGTTTGTTCGGTCAGCAATACCCAATCCGCCTCCGGTGCGGTGCGGTATTCCAAAATAACCGCTGACAGCTGATTGTTATCGGTTGCGGACACCTTGACGGTGTGCATAGTGGGGCTGACGGTTTGCCGATACGTGGCGCTGAAGCCTGTAATAACAGGGGCTATGGTATCCGATGCCATGGTTGCCGATACCACGCCGGAATCCGCGCTGACATTGCCGCAGGTATCTGACACGGCTACTTTATAGTAATACACCCTATCGGCCTGCACATCCCGGTCGTGATAGCTAACAGAAGCTAAATTGGAGGCAATGCAGGTATAGCTGCCGTCGGCAGCTGTTGCGCGGTAAACCGCATAGGTACCCAGGTCGATCTCGCCTCCCTGGGTCCAGAAAACGGTAATGTACCCGTCGCCGCCCTTTGCGCTTACATTTTCGGGGGCGGTAGGCGCAGTTTTGTCCACGATGTATTCGATATACGGAGCATTATCCCCGCTGTCGCTGACATTCCCCGACCAGTCGGTGGCAAGGGCGCGGACAAACAGACTGCCCTGGGCAAAACCCACCAAGTCGATGGTGTAGGCATAGGCTTGCTGATGGGCATAATTTTCAAAGCTTACGGTGCTGACAGTGGTCCATTCTTGCAGGTCCACGGAAACCTCAATGGAAATCTCCTTCACGGCGCAATCGTCCTTGGCGGTTACCCGGAAGGGAATGGCATTGTTATACCGGGCCGGGGACGGACCCTGGGCAGTGATCACGGGCGCAGTCTCATCCGCCGCCGTTTGGACAGTGATAGGTCCGGAGTATTCACCCACATTGCCGTGGACATCCACACACGCCACCCGGTAGGTATACCCGGTGGCCGCTTGCAGACCCGTTACAGTGTAGCCCAAAGTGGTGATGCTTTGCGCCACATCTGCCCAAATGCCTTCCACCTGGGCTTGCAGAACAAAGCAGGCAGCATCGGTGGCCTCCACATCGTCCCAGGACAGGGTAATCTTGGAGGAAAGCGCGATAGCGGAAAGGCCCGTTACCTGCTCGGGACCCACATTATCAATCACATACGCCGCGGTATACGGGGCGCTTTCATTGCCCTCGGCATCGAAAGCCACCGCTTTGACCTTGATTGCCTGGGCTGTCAGGGCCGTGGTATCCAGCGCAATGCTGAACCCGGCATTGGTGGCTTCTCCAATAGATTCCCAGGTTTCGCCGTTATCCACCGAGTAGAAATAGGCAATCCTGGTAACACCCACATTATCGGTTGCCGTTGCCGATAGCGTTACTGTACCGGAAAACACGGCTGCGGCGGCAGGTGTCAGCTTTAACACAGTGGGCGCTGTGGCATCAACAGCCACAGTAGCTTCCGCCGTCAGCGACGGCGCGCTTTCCGCGCCGTACTCGCCCACGCCCGTAACATAATAGGAATAGGCTTTGCCCTTTTCCACCGCAATATCCTCATAGGTCAGAGTATCCCGGTTCGTAATGGTTTTGATAAGGGCATAATCCGTCTCGCCGTCGGCTTTGCGGTAGATGTGGTAGGTGTCGGTTAACACTTCGGCGGATTTTCCCCAGGACAGGGAAATTTTGCCGATTTCACCCACGGCAATCACATTGACAATGGACTCCGGAACAGTTTCATAGGAAATGGCGAATTGTAAGGTAGCAGTGCCTTCAAACCGACCCACACCCGTAACGGTAACGGTGGCAGTGCCGACCCCGGTATTATTTTGATAAGTGATTTCCAGCTCTTTGGCCACGTCCACCGTTTCACCTTGATAGGTCATAATCACCGACGGGGTCAGCGCCTGACCTTTATAGTACGCAGAGGTATATTCCAGGGAAAGAGCAGCATCGGACAAGGGGATTCTTGCTGCCGCGCAGTGGATGGTGGCAGTTGCCAACGCCGGGTTGTTTTCTCCAATGGTAATGGCATCCCACTGCTGCCGGGTGCCGCCAAAGTACACATCGGTGATCAAGGTGCAGTTGCTGAACGCGCCTTGGGCGATGCTGGTAACACTTGCGGGAAGGTTGAGCGCTGTAACGCTGTCGGCGGAGCCGAAAGACCAGGAGCCGATTTCTGTGATGCCATCGGCAAAGGTGATGGTTTTCAGCTTAGGACAGCCGGTTCCGTGGTATTTACCCATAGAAGTAACCCCGGAGCCAAAGGTGATGGATTCCAGCGCATCACACCAGGAAAAGGCGCTGTCGCCGATAGTAGTTACGCTGTCGGGAACCGTAACAGAGGCTAGCGCTGTACAATAGCAAAACGCCCAGCTGCCGATGCTCTTTAAGCTGGCGGGAAGAACGATGGATTCCAGGGCATAGCAATTGCCAAACGCCCAACCCTCGATGGTTTCCACGCTGTTGCCTATGGTAATGGTAGATGCGTCATTACAATTTTCAAAGGCGCTTTCGCCGATGGTCGTTACCCCGTTGCCGATGGTAATGGATTTGGCAGCTTTGCAGTTACTGAATGCATGGCGCCCAATGGTGGTAACGCTGTCGGGAATGGTGATGGCTTCCAGCGCCACGCAGCCGTTAAACGCCGTTGCGCCGATGGTTTTCAGCCCACTGGGGAGGTTAACGGCAGTGATATCGTAGCAATATGCAAAGGCTCGTTCACCGATGGCGGTAACAGGATAGCCTTCGATGGTGTTGGGAATGCTCACCCGCCCCATCTCAGCGGAATCGCATTTGGTAATGGTAACCTCTCCGCCACTGATGGTATAGGTCAAGCATTCCGGGACAGGCATTTCCGGTTCTACAACCGCGATGCTGTCCTCTGCCGCCACGACCATAGCATTCCAGGGCATACCCGTCAGCAGCAAACAACACGCCAGGCATACTGCAAGCAATCTTTTCATCCGGTTATCCTCCTCAAAGCATTTGGGAAATAATTACATTTATACTACCATACACAGGCGCATTTTTCAAGAAAACAGGCAAAAATACCACCGCTTGGCTTGCAGGCATTGCAAAGCGTCTTAACACCTGCGCGCCACATACCGCGGTGTGTTTTTCGGGGTTGCAAAAAAGCGCGTAATAGAGTATAATTAGCAAAAGTATGCTATTTTCGGCTTACTGGTACCATTTATAAAAATACTAAATTTTCGACAAACTCTACTGCAAACATTTTTCCGGTATAATCTTAAACTTTCTAACAGATTAAAGGGGATTTTCACAATGCGTCTGAACAAAAACGAAACCATCACAAGAAAGGGTCAGTCCACTCTGACAAAATCCATTCTGCTGATTATTTTTGACATCATCTCCGTCGCGGGCGCTTATTTTCTGGCGCTGCTGCTGCGGTTTGATTTCTCCTTTACGGAGATTCCCCCAGAGAATATGCAGGGCTTCTATGAATTTATTATCCCGTGGATTGTCATCTCCATCGCTATCTTTACAGTCTGCCGGCTTTACCGGAGCCTGCTGACTCTTGCCAGTGTGGCAGAGCTGCTTGCCTGCATCAAGGCATATACGCTGCTGCTTCCCCTGTGCATTGTAATGTACTTTATCGTGGGCAGAAGTATGCCCCGCTCCTTCTATGTGATGGGCTTCATCCTTGCCTTCTGTCTGACCACTGCCATCCGGTTTTCCTACCGCCTGCTGCGCTTTGTGGAACGGCACGAGATCATCCAGCACGGCAAGCCCCGGACAGACCGGATTATGATCATCGGCGCAGGCGTTGCTGGTCAAACGCTGATCAAGGAAATGCAGGAATCCGAAAAGCTGAATATGCACGTCTGCTGCGCCATCGACGACAATCCCTACAAAAAAGGCAAATTCATTGAGGGTGTAAAGATCGTAGGCAACCGCCACGACATTGTCAACAGCGCCCAAAAATATCACATTAACCGCATTGTCATCGCTGTGCCCAGCCTAACCGGAGATAATCGCAAGGAGCTTCTCAATATCTGTAAGCTCACCGGCTGCAAATTGCAGATTATGCCCGGCGTTTACCAGCTGGTGAACGAAGAAATCAGCACCAGCCGGCTGCGGGATGTGCAGATTACCGACCTGCTGGGCCGGGATCAGGTGCAGGTCAATAATGAAGAAATTTTCGCGGATTTGAGCGGCAAGGTGGTCCTGGTAACCGGCGGCGGCGGCTCTATCGGCAGCGAGCTTTGCCGTCAGATTGCCGGCGCAAAGCCCAAGCAGCTGGTGATTTTCGACATTTACGAAAACAACGCCTATGCCATTCAGCAGGAGCT
Source organism: Faecousia sp. (assembly GCA_045635105.1). Classification (GTDB taxonomy): domain Bacteria; phylum Bacillota; class Clostridia; order Oscillospirales; family Oscillospiraceae; genus Faecousia. The sequence goes on from JAZRBN010000012.1 coordinate 13,975, forward strand.
GATCCGCTCCCATCCCCAGCTCAACCTGATGACCCTCATCGGCTCTGTGCGGAACACCAACCGCATTGAGAGCGTAATGGCCACCTACAAGCCGGACATCGTCTTCCACGCCGCTGCTCACAAGCACGTGCCTCTGATGGAGGACAGCCCCAACGAAGCCATCAAAAACAATGTTATCGGAACCTACAAAACCGCCCAGGCTGCCGCCAGAAACGGTGTGAAGAAGTTTGTGCTGATTTCCACCGACAAGGCCGTCAATCCCACCAACATTATGGGCGCATCCAAGCGTCTGTGCGAAATGGTGGTGCAGATGATGGAGCGGCAGAGCAAGGACACCAGCTTTGTAGCCGTCCGGTTCGGTAACGTTTTGGGCAGTAACGGCAGCGTAATCCCCCTGTTCAAAAAGCAGATCGCCGAGGGCGGCCCGGTTACCGTTACCGACAAGCGCATCATCCGCTACTTTATGACCATTCCCGAGGCGGTCAGCCTGGTGCTGCAAGCCTCTTACTACGCCAACGGCGGCGAGATTTTCGTGCTGGAAATGGGTGAACCGGTAAAAATTGACGATATGGCAAGAAACCTGATCCGTCTATCCGGCTTTACCCCCGACGTGGACATTAAGATCGAATACACCGGTCTGCGTCCCGGCGAAAAGCTCTACGAGGAGCTGCTGATGAACGAGGAAGGCTTGCAGGATACGGACAACAAGCTGATTCACATCGGCAAGCCCATTGAAATGGACGACAATTGGTTCCGGCAGAAGCTGGAAGAGCTGGATGCTGCCAGCCGGGGCGAAAGCGACCGTATGAAGGCAATCGTTGCCGAAATCGTCCCCACCTACCACATTACCGAGAACAAAACCACCCTTCGTGTGTGATTTCCCACCAAATAGCAAAAAGAGAAAAGAGTATTATGATGATTTCTTTTAGTCCTCCCGATATTACCGAGGAAGAAATTCTGGAAGTTGCCGATACCCTGCGATCCGGTTGGATCACCACCGGCCCCAAGACCAGGGAGCTGGAACGGCAGGTTGCTGCCCTTTGCGGCACAGAACGGGCAATTTGTCTGAATTCCCAGACTGCCTGCGCGGAAATGGCGCTGCGCCTTTTGGGAATCGGCCCCGGCGATGAGGTGATCACCTCCGCCTATACCTATACCGCAACCGCATCTGTAATTTGCCACGTGGGCGCCACGCCCATTCTCATTGATACCCAGCCGGATTCCTTTGAGATGGACTATGCCGCTATGGAGGCAGCTATCACCGAAAAAACCAAAGCCATTATTCCTGTGGATTTGGGCGGTGTTCCCTGCGACTATGCGCGGATTTTCGCCGCAGCAGAGAACAAAAAGCACCTGTTTAAGCCCAGTGATAACGCCATTCAGAAAGCGCTGGGCCGGGTAATCGTGCTTGCCGACACTGCCCACGCCTTCGGTGCAAGTCAAAACGGCATTCCCGCCGGCACCATCGGCGATTTCTCCGCTTTCTCCTTCCACGCGGTAAAGAACATCACTACCGCAGAGGGCGGCGCGCTGACCTGGCGGAAGCTAAGGGGCATTGAAAGCGATGATATTTACCGGCAGCTCCAGCTGCTGTCCTCCCACGGGCAGAGCAAGGGCGCTATGGAAAAGTCCGCGCCGGGCGCGTGGGAATATGATATCCTCGGCACCTGGTACAAATGCAATATGACCGATGTGGCAGCGGCCATGGGTTTGGCGCAGCTGCGCCGCTACCCGGCTATGCTCCGGCGCCGCAGAGAAATTATTGAAAAATACGATGCCGCCCTGCGTCCTTTGGGCATTCAAACCCTGCCCCACTTTACGCAAACGCAGACCTCCTCCGGTCATTTGTATATGACCCGCGTGCCCGGCATCACTGCCCGGCAGCGCAATGAGATTATCGAAAAAATGGCGGCGCTTGGCATTCCCTGCAATGTCCATTACAAGCCCCTGCCTATGCACACCGCCTACAAAAATTTAGGCTTTGACATTGAGAATTTCCCCAATGCCTATGCCTATTTTGCAAACGAAATCACCCTGCCCCTGTTCTCCGCTATGACCGATGAACAGGTGGATAAAATCATTGCCGGCTACACACAAATTGTGAGGGCATACATAAAATGATGCTGAAAAAATGGGAAGAACTCCCCGCATATATGCAAACAGACGCTGTGCGTCCCTACTATGATGCCCTGCGCAAAAAACGCGGCAGCCTGTTTGCCAAGCGCATCTTTGATATTGCCGTATCCGGGCTGTTTTTGGCGCTGCTGAGTCCGCTGTTTGCGGCATTGGCAATTGTCATCAAGGCAGATTCGCAGGGCCCTGTGTTCTTCCGGCAAACCCGCATTACCCAATATGGACGGGACTTCCGGATTTTCAAATTCCGGACTATGGACGCAGAAAATGCCGGCACGCAGGTTACCGCCGGCGGAGACAGCCGCATTACAAAGGTCGGCAGTTTTTTGCGTAGCAACCGGCTGGACGAAATCCCCCAGCTGCTCAATGTCCTTTTGGGCCATATGAGCCTTGTGGGCACCCGTCCGGAGGTGCCGGAATTCGTCGCTGCCTACACCCCCCAAATGCTGGCAACCCTCCTTCTTCCCGCCGGCATCACCAGCAAAGCCAGTATTCTTTATAAAGATGAAGAGGCGCTGCTGCGTGGGGCAAAGGATGTGCATAAATGCTACATTGAAACTGTTTTGCCGGAAAAAATGAAGTACAATCTTCACGATGTGCTTCACTTTTCCTTTTGGGGCGATATTGCCATCTGCTTTGAAACCGTCTTTGCGGTTTTGAAGTGAGCCTGAGAAAGGTCTACCCTCTATGAACATTCTTCTGATCAACCACTATGCCGGCTCCACAGAAATGGGTATGGAATTCAGACCCTACTATCTGGCCCGGGAATGGGTCAAGCTGGGACACTCCGTTACCATTGCCGCAGGGGACTATTCCCACCTGCGGCAGAAAAACCCCTATGTAACTGCGGACTGTCAGGAAGAGATGATCGACGGCATCCGCTACCTGTGGTTTCGCACCGGCAGCTACACCGGCAACGGTGTAAAACGGGCGCTCACCACCTTCCGCTTTGTGGGCAAGCTCCTGCACTACGCCGGTCAAATTTCCGCAACGGTTAAGCCCCATGTGGTCATTGCCTCCTCTACATATCCCTTTGATACCTATGCCGCCCATAACATTGCCCGCAAAACCAAGGCCTGCCTCATTCACGAAGTACACGATATGTGGCCTGCCACCCCTGTGGAGCTGGGCGGCATATCCCGTTATAACCCCTATATTGTGGCTATGCAGCTGGCGGAAAACGCCGCCTACCGCCACTCTGACTTTGTGGTATCCCTGCTTGCCTGCGCCGAAGGCTATATGAAAGCCCACGGCCTGCGGGACGGACGGTTTCGCTGTATTCGCAACGGCGTGGTGCTGGCGGATTGGGAAAACCCCGCTCCCCTGCCTGCTGAGCACCGGGAAACCCTTACCTGGCTGAAAAAAGACCGGTTTTTGGTGGGTTACTTTGGCGGACACGCCATTTCCAACGCCCTGGACACCCTGTTGGACGCTGCCAAGCTGCTGAAAAATACCGATATCCACATTGTGCTGGTGGGCGACGGTATAGAAAAGAAACGGCTGGTTCAGCGAGCCGTAGACGAGCAAATTTCCAATGTTACCTTCCTGCCCTCCGTTCCTAAAAAGGCTGTGCCCACCCTGGTGGCGCACTTTGCCTGCACTTACCTTGGCACGGTGGACTCTCCTTTGTACCGGTTCGGCATCTGTATGAACAAAATTTTCGACTCTATGATGGCAGGCAAGCCTATGGTCTGCGCCGTCAATACCCCGGACACCCTCATTGCCGACAGCGGCTGCGGCATTATGGCAGACCCCGGCGACCCGGAAAGCATTGCCAAAGCCATTTTGTCGCTGCGGGATACTGACCCGAAAAGCTTACAAAAAATGGGCGAAAACGGCAAAAAAGCCGCCACAGAAACCTACAACTATACTGCCCTTGCCCGGCAATTTGCAGAACTGTTCCCCAAAAAATAAGGATTTTATATGGAATTTATTGATTTGAAGGCGCAATACGCCAAGCTGAAAAATGAAATAGACGCAGCCATCCACGCCGTGCTGGATACCGCCCAATTTATTGGCGGTCCGCAGGTGCGGCAGTTGGAAGAGCAGCTTGCCGCCTACACCGGCAGAAAGCACTGCATCACCTGCGCCAACGGCACAGATGCCTTGCAGATAGCCTATATGCTCTGCGGCGTGGGAGAGGGAGATGCGGTTTTCTGCCCGGACATCACCTTTATCGCCTCCACCGAGCCTGCCAAGCTGCTGGGCGCCACCGCTGTCTTTTGCGACACCCGCCCCGACACCTATAACCTGTGTCCCCAGAGCCTGGAACGGCAGATTGAGGCCGTGCTTGCCCAGGGCAGGCTGACCCCCAAGGCAGTGGTCGCAGTGGATATTTTGGGAAATCCCTGCGATTATGATGCCATTATCCCCATCTGTGAAAAATACAATTTGACCCTCATTGAGGATGCCGCCCAGAGCTTCGGCGCTTCCTATAAGGGTAAGCGCTGCTGCGCCTTCGGCGATGTGGCTATCACCTCCTTCTTCCCGGCAAAGCCCCTGGGCTGCTACGGCGACGGCGGCGCAATCTTTACCGATGATGATGCCCTGGCAGCGGAAATCCGTTCCATCTGTATCCACGGCAAAGGAAAGCGGGGCAAGTATGACAATGTCCGCATCGGTACGAACTCCCGGCTGGACAATCTGCAAGCGGCTATTTTGCTGCCCAAATTCAAAGCCTTCCAGGAATACGAGCTGGACGCCCGGCAGGCGGTGGCTGACCGCTACAATGAAGCGTTCCGGGAACAGTTTACCGTTCCTTATGTGGAAGAAAACTGCCGATCCGTATACGCCCAGTATGCGATTCTGGCAAAGGACACCCCCACCCGGGACCGGATTATCGCCCACTTGACCGAGAAAAAGATCCCCAATATGGTCTATTACCCCACCCCCCAGCACGGTCTGCCTGTTTTCTCGGCAGAGCCTACCTATGGAGAGGCATTTATCAACGCAAACGATTACTGCGCCCGAACCCTGTCGCTGCCCATGCACCCCTATCTGGACAAGGAAACCCAGCAGCAGGTGATTGACGCGGTTTTGGAGGCCCTGTAATGGAAAAAACCTACTTTGTCCACCAATCCAGCTATATAGATGACGGCTGCGTCATCGGCGAGAATACCAAAATCTGGCACTACTGCCACATTATGTCCGGCTGCACCATCGGCAAAAACTGCAACATCGGTCAGAATGTGGTGATTTCTCCGGATGTGGTGCTGGGCGACGGGGTAAAGATTCAAAATAATGTATCGGTATATACCGGTGTTGTATGCGAGGACGATGTGTTTTTAGGGCCGTCCTGCGTATTTACCAATGTGATTAACCCCCGGGCCTTTATCAGCCGGAAACACGAATACCGGAAAACCACCGTTAAAAAAGGCGCCAGCATCGGCGCCAACGCCACTGTGGTCTGCGGCAACACCATCGGCCGCTACGCCTTTGTAGGCGCAGGCAGCGTGGTAACCAAGGATGTGCCGGACTACGCTTTGGTCTACGGCAGTCCCGCCAGGGTCCAGGGCTATGTGTGCCGCTGCGGCGAAAAGCTAAGCTTTGCAGAGGGCAAGGCTACCTGCTCCGCCTGTGGCACGCACTACACAAAAACCGACGAAATTGTAAAGGAAGCTGACTGATATGTCCATCAAAGAACAGCTCATTGAGAAAATCCGGACCAAAACCCTGACTATGGGTGTGTGCGGTCTGGGCTATGTGGGCCTTCCCTTGGCAGTTGACAAGGCAAAGCACGGCTTCAAAACCATCGGCTTTGACGTGCAAAAAGAAAAAGTGGATATGGTCAATGCCGGCAAAAACTACATCGGTGATGTGGTGGATGCGGATTTGGAAGCATTGGTTCGCTCCGGAATGCTCCGGGCTACCACCGATTTCGGCTTTGTGGAAGAGGTGGATTTTATTGCCATTTGCGTTCCCACCCCCCTGGACAATCACCAAATGCCGGACATCAGCTATGTGCGCACCTCTGCCGAGGCCATTGCCAAACACCTGAAAAAAGGCACAATCGTAGTGCTGGAATCCACCACCTACCCCGGCACCACCCAGGAGCTGCTCAAACCCATTCTGGAACAGGGCAGCGGTCTTGTCTGCGGCAAGGACTTCTATCTGGGCTTCTCTCCCGAGCGGGTGGACCCGGGCAATTTAATCTACAAAACCTCCAACACCCCCAAGGTGGTGGGCGCCATCGGCGAAGACGCTACGGAGGTCATCGCTATGGTTTATCGCGCCATTTTGGACGGAGAGGTGCATACTGTCTCCTCCCCCGCCGTTGCGGAGATGGAGAAAATCCTGGAAAACACTTACCGCAATATCAATATTGGTCTTATCAACGAATTGGCCATTTTGTGCAACAAAATGGGCATCAACATCTGGGAAGTCATCGACGCGGCAAAAACCAAGCCCTACGGTTTTCAGGCCTTCTACCCCGGTCCGGGACTGGGCGGCCACTGTATCCCGTTGGACCCCTACTATTTAAGCTGGAAGGCACGGGAATATGGCTTCCACACCTCTATGATTGAAGCGTCAATGATGATTAACGACCGGATGCCCGAATACACCGTGGAACGGGCCGGCAAGATTCTCAATCGCTACAAAAAAGCCTTAAACGGCGCAAAGGTGCTGGTCTTAGGCGTTGCCTACAAGCAGGACATTGACGATTACCGACAAAGTCCCGCCATTGCCGTTATGGAAGAATTCCGCAAAACCGGCGCAAATGTAGACTTCTACGACCCCTACATCCCCCGCTACCGCAAAAACGGTCAGTGGTTTGAGGGTCTGCCTGCCATTGGCAAGGAAGTCCTTGCCGGGTACGATTTAATTTGCATCACCACTGCCCACACCAAGGTGGACTACCAAACGGTGGCCCAGGCCGGTGTGCCGGTGTTTGACTGCAAGAATGTTACCAAACACATCACCAACAGAGAGAATATCGAAGTTCTCTAAAAAGCTCCGTCTTGAAAGGATACACTGCCGTGAATTATGCCCTTATCGGCTGCGGTCGCATTGCAACCAACCACATCAAAGCAGCTGTCAACAACAAACTGAATATTGTAGCAGTCTGCGATGTGAGCCAGGCAGCAATGGAACGGCTTCTTGCGGGGCACGGCTTGGAGCGCGACAGCTCCATCAAGCGCTACGCCGACTATAAGCAGCTGCTTGCGGAAAACGCTATTGACCTTGTCTCCATTGCCACAGAAAGCGGCAGCCACGCGGAAATCGCCCTGCACTGCATTGACCGGGGTGTAAATGTGATTATCGAAAAGCCTATGGCTATGTCCATAGCCGATGCCGACGAGATTATCCGCCGCAGTGAGGAAACGGGCGTGAAGGTATCCGCCTGCCACCAAAACCGCTTTAATGTGGCGGTACAAAAGCTGCGTCAGGCCTTGGAAGCCGGCCGGTTTGGCAAGCTGTCTCACGGCTCTGTCCACATCCGGTGGAACCGAAATGAAAACTATTATACCCAGGCCCCCTGGCGGGGTACCTGGGCGCAGGACGGCGGCTGTCTGATGAACCAGTGCATCCACGGCATCGACCTGCTGCGGTGGATGATGGGCGACGAAGTAGAGGAGGTTTACGGCGTTACCCGCCAGCAATTCCACGATTATTTGGAATGTGAAGACATCGGTATGGCCGTTGTAAAATTCAAAAATGGCGCAGTGGGCACCATTGAGGGCACTACCAACGTTTATCCCAGGAATTTAGAAGAAACCCTGTATCTATTCGGTCAGACCGGAACAGTGAAAATCGGCGGCACCTCCACCAATAACATTGATGTGTGGGACTTTGCCGACGAAGACGAAGAAGACGCAAAAAACCAAGGCCTGCAGGAGGCCACCTCCAATGTCTACGGCAACGGCCACACCAGCCTGTTTGCGGATATGATGGACGCCATCCAAACAAACCGCAAGCCCTATGTGGACGCGGTTGCCGGCAGAAACGCCCTGGAAATGATTCTGGCAATCTACCAATCCGCCGCCACCGGTCAGCCTGTCAAGCTGCCCCTTCGTGATGTGGCAGCCACCGATTTTACCGGGAGATTTGAGAAATGAAAGTATTTCTGATTTCCTACGGGGATTACGATTTTGACGGACGGCTGCGGGAGCTGCATAGAATCGCCTCCGGCTTGGGGCAGGTTTACGCCATTACCCGGGGTACGACCCCGATCGACGAAAATCACCGGATTTTCCGGGGCAGTTATCCCGCCTTTATTCGCCAAGTGTGCCGCATGGGCAGGGAAATCGGCGCGATTGATGCGCTGTTTCTGGACAACCGGAAAGCCATTCTCCCCGGTATCCTTCTGAAAAGAAAACAGAAACACTGCCGGATCATTGGGGATTGCAGAGAGCTGTATATTGCCAGGGAAGTGCCCCATATTGCCGGAAAGCTGGGCTGTCTTATTGAAAAATGGGGTCTGCCCAAGGCAGATATTTTAATTGCCGCCAACCGGGAACGGGCAGAGCTGATGCAAAAACTGCACCGACTCGCCGAAATGCCCCTGGTCTATGAGAATCTCCGCCGGCTGGAATACACCTCAGAGGAAGCAAAGGCGCAGGCAAAAAAAACGCTTGCCCCCCTGCTCCGCGAGGACGAAATCCGCATTGTATCCTCCTCCGGTTGCAGCCTCAACCGCACCAATGATGTGCTGGTGGAGAACTTAAACCGGGTCAATAGAAAATGCCGGCTGTTTCTGGTAGGGCAGTCTTCGCCGGAGGACATTGCCGCTATTGAAAGAATCATACAGAAACAACATCTAACCAACGTGGAAATTCTGGGTCAGCTGAATCAAGACCAACTGAAATATCTGATTCAAAATGCCCATATCGGCATTGTCAACTACCACCAAAAGGATACCAACAACCGCCTTTGCGCCTCCGGCAAACTCTATGAATTTGCCTACGAGGGCATTCCCGTGGTTACCACCACCAACCCACCGCTGAAACATTTATGCGAAAGCACCGGCATCGGTCTGTCCGATGACCGCTATGCCAATGCCATCAATACCCTTTTGGATCACTATTCCCCCTTCCAAAACGCAGTTGCCCTGTTTGCCAAAAACAATCCTGTGGAGGAAAACAACCGCCGGCTGATCCGGCAGCTTCAAGAAAAATTATGACCACACACAACAAAAACGCCAAAAACTTAATGCTGCTGTTTGTGCTGACGCTGCTGACCAAGGGCCTTGGTTTTTTGAAAACCGCCATCACCGCGGCCATCTACGGTATGAATGTGCAGACGGACATCTACAACCTGGCTGACGGCATTGTAAACCAGGTGTTCTATGCCTTTACCGTGTCTGTTTGCCTGATTATCGTTCCTTTGTATCTGGAAAAAAACGCCCAAAGCGACCTTGCCGGTAAGCGGTTTGCCAAAAGCGCCTATCTCAGCATCTGGGGATTTGGCGGTGTTCTGCTGGTCCTTGCGGCGGCTTTTACGCCACTGCTTGCAAAACTGGTTGGCCGGGAATATACCCCGGCGCAGGTAACCCTACTGACCCAATATATGTGGTGCCTGTCCACAGGCCTTGCCCTGTCGCTGGTTACCAATGCCCTGCAAAGCATCCTCAACGCCCGCAGGGTTTACGGCTACCCCTCCCTCTGCGCGATGCTGGGCAGCGCCATTGTCATTGGCTTTATGCTTCTGTTTTCCAAGCAGCTGGGAATTTGGGCGATGGTGCTGGCCGTTCCCGTTTCCTTTTTGGCGCAGACAGTGATTCTCCATTTCCGCACTGCCCCCTTTATGCGCCTTTCCCTGCGAAAGGAATCCTTCGACCCGGATGTGAAACGCCTGTACACCCAAATGGTGCCGGTATTCCTCAGCAACGCCTCTATGGAGCTGAACGGATTCTTTGATAAGTACATTCTTGCAGGACTTGCTGCCGGCGCGGTTACCGCAGTATCGTATGCCAATGTGCTGCTGGTGTTTGCAACCAATATCATCACAATCCCTGTAACCACCGTTTTATTTACGGATGTTTCCGATTTGTGCGCCCAAAAGAAGTATGACCAGGTGCGTACACTGACGGAAACCACCGTTGTGAAAAGCATCGCCCTGTGCCTTCCCATTGTGGGCATTACGGCGCTGTGCAGCGGGGATATTGTAAACTGCGTGTTCGGCTACGGCGCCTTTGACCAAAATGCCGTAACCCTCACCGCCCAGGCGCTGACCGTTTACGGCGTTTCCATCGTGTTTTATGTATTGAAAGACACTGTCAACCGGGTCTGCTACGCTTTGCAGGAGACCCGCACCCCCCTGATCGCCGGCATTATGGGCGTACTGGTACATATTTCCCTGTCCTTGCTTTTGGTGGAGAGATATGGTATGATAGCCGTGGCGTGGGGTACGGTGGCAGGCGTTGCCTGTATGGCAGGCTTTACCTACCTGCGCCTGTCGAAGAAATACCTGCGCTGCAATTTGCGCCCGTATGCAATCAGTTTTTTGAAAATCGCAGCTGCATTTGCCGCAACTATGGCCGCACTGATCCTTTTGAACCGGCTGCCGATGCCCCTGTCTTCCCAGCTGGCTTCCTTCATCCGGTTCGGAATCAGCGCAATCATAGGCTTTGCCCTGTATTTCGGCCTGCTGCTGATGATGAAAGAAACCCAAACCCGCAGCATCCTGGCTGCTCTGACTAAGAAACAAAGAGGTCCTGGCGCGTGAAAACAAACAAACATATCTACAATCTGCGCCTTGCGGCGATGTACATCGCGGTGAGTCTGTTCTTTCTCGGCTCGCTGAAGCTGCCCAAAATGGTGCTTACCTATCTGGGCGTAGGCGGAAATATTACCCTGATTGCGGTGTATTTCTTTGTGCTGCTGGACGCAATTCTGCTGGCTGCTGTGGCGCAGATGATTTGGCAAAAGAAGCATTGGAAGTACCTTCTGATGCTCGTTGCCGTGAATCTTCTGTACATTCTCCCTTATCTGTTGCAGGATAACTGGTATCGGCAGATTCAGTACCTGGTGCTGATGGTGCCGTTTAGCTTATGCACCTATCTGGTGCTGGCGTGGGAGGACGGCAAGGCACAGTTTTTCCGCTGTCTGCAAAACATATCCCGCATTGTCTTTGTACTCTTTATTCTGTACATTGTGATTCTGTTTATAGCCGAACCCGGCAAACGCAATTATGTGGAAATCAAAGAATTTACCTACGGAGACGTAGCCTACGCCGCGCTGGTCTTTTTCTTTGCGGACACGGAAGCGTTTCTCACCAAGGGCGCAAAGCAAAAGCGGTTTGCCGGCATCCGGATTTTGGTGTATGTAGCAGCCCTTATTTACAGTGGCACCCGGTCGGCTATGATTTGCGGAGCCTTTGCCCTTGTTTTGCAAATTTTCCGCCACTTACCCTATATCCTGTCGGTAAGGAAAACCCATACAGCATTTTGCGCGCTGGCGCTGATTGCCTGTATTGCTGTGTGTAATTTGGTAATCCCCGCCGGTTCCCGGCTCAATGTGGTAAAAGACGATTTGCTGTATGAGCTGGGCGACAAAGAGGTCAGTGATATCTTCGACACCCCGGACACCCCCACCTCCCCCAGCGAGGACAACACAGTTCCTGAGGAAAGCATTCCCGAAGAAAACACAGATGCTCCCACAGACTGGCCCAGCAACAAAAAGCTGGTTTACAACGTAGAAACCCAACAGTTTGAGCCCATTGATGAGGCCTATTTTTACTACATTCTAAACAGCGACAAGCCAATGGAAGAAACCATATGGAAGCTCCGCCGGGATATGAAAAACGGCACAGGAAAGTACCTGTATGTCCACAGCTCCTACCGCGCAGCCGCAGTAAAGTATCCCATACCCTACAAATCCAGAGTATTCCTATGGTCTTTTTCCTGGGGAGAATTTCTTTCCTCCAAGCTAATCGGAAAGGGTTGTCTGCATTACCAAAACAAATATATGGATTCCTTCCCCCACAATGTGGTTTTGGAGATCCTTGCGGATTTTGGCATCGTAGGCTTTTTGATTTTCTTTGGCATTACCGTCCCCTGCTTTATCTTCCTGCTGAAACACGCCTGGAAAACGAAAGACCAATATGACGGCGCCATGCTGGCGTTTATCTTGATGTATATTCCCATGCATTTACTCTACCACTCCCTTTACTTTAACGGAGTCCTGCTGTTTACTGTTTTCTATTTAATTTTCAGAACCGTGCAGCTGTGTGAGAAAAAGAAACAAGCTGCATAAAACACCCTATCAAAACGAGGTGCAACAATGAAAAAAGTCATGCTTGTATTCGGCACGCGGCCGGAGGCTATCAAAATGTGCCCCCTGGTGAACGAACTGAAATCCAGAAAGAATATGGAAACCGTGGTCTGCGTAACCGGGCAGCACCGGCAGATGCTGGATCCGGTGCTGAACGCCTTTGGCGTTACGCCGGAGTATGACCTTTCCATTATGAAGGACAAGCAGACCCTTTTTGATATAACCAACAGCATTCTGGAAAAAATCAAAGCCGTGCTGGAAGCTGAGAGACCGGATGTGGTGCTGGTCCACGGCGACACCTCCACCACCTTTGTTACTGCCCTGGCCTGCTTCTATATGCAGATTCCCGTGGGACACGTGGAAGCAGGTCTGCGCACCTACAACATTTACAGCCCCTACCCCGAGGAATTCAACCGGCAGGCTGTAAGCATTATCAGTCAATTCAATTTCGCGCCCACGGCGCTGTCCCGGCAAAACCTTCTGAACGAAGGCAAAAAGGACGAGACCATTTACATCACCGGCAACACTGCCATTGATGCCCTGAAAACCACCGTCCGGGAGAATTACACCCACCCGGAGCTGTCCTGGGCAGAGGGCAGCCGGCTAATCCTCATCACTGCCCACCGGCGGGAAAACCTGGGCAAGCCTATGGAAAATATGTTCCGGGCAATCCGGCATGTGATGGACGAGCATCCGGATGTAAAAGCCATCTACCCCATTCATATGAACCCTGCGGTGCGGGAAACCGCAAACGCCATTTTGGGTAATGATGACCGCATCCACCTCATTGAGCCCCTGGATGTGCTGGATTTCCACAATTTTCTTGCCCGCAGCTATCTGATTCTCACCGACAGCGGCGGCATCCAGGAGGAAGCCCCCAGCCTGGGCAAGCCTGTGCTGGTGATGCGGGACACCACCGAGCGTCCTGAGGGCATTGTCGCCGGCACCTTGAAGCTGGTAGGCACGGAGGAAGCGGTGATCTACGAAAACTTCAAGCGCCTGCTGGAAGACCGGGATGCCTACGAGGAAATGGCTCAGGCCAGCAACCCCTATGGCGACGGCTTTGCCTGCCGGCGGATAGCAGATATCTTAGAAAACAACCACCGATAAAAATCGTTGGTGTTTAAAAAAAATACGGAGACGAAAAAATGAGTATAGAAAAAAGCGTTTACGCATTTGCCCTGAACGGAAACCCTATTTCGTGTAGAGTCTTTGGCCACGGACATATCAACTATACCCTGAAAGTTACCACCGACACCGGCAACGAATACATTGTACAGAAAATCAACCAATATGTCTTTAAGGACCCTGTGGCGCTGATGGAAAACGCCAGCAAGGTAACCAACTTCCTCCACGAAAGAATTGAGGACCACCGGATGGCCCTGCACTTTATCCCCGCCAAAACCGGTGAGTACTGCTACCGGGATGAGCACGGCGAGTACTGGCGCGCCTATGATTTTGTAGGCGGCTACTGTATGGATGCGCCGGAATCCGACGAGGATTTTTACCAGAGCGCGTTAGCCTTTGGCCGTTTTCAGCAGATGCTGACAGACTTCCCCGCAGAAACCCTGGTGGAGACCATTCCCAACTTCCACAACACCATTGACCGCTACCGTCAGTTACGGGAATCCATTGCATCAGATCCCTGCGGCCGGCTCGCCGGTGTGCAGAAGGAAGTGGATTTCCTTTTGGAGTGGGAAGAAAAGGCCTGTACCTTGCAGCGTATGCGGGACGCAGGCGAGCTGCCTGTGCGGGTAACCCACAATGACACCAAGCTGAACAATGTTCTTCTGGACAGAAAAACCCGAAAATCCCTGTGCGTGCTGGATTTGGACACGGTAATGCCCGGATTGAGTCTGTATGATTTCGGCGATTCCATTCGCTTCGGCGCCACTACCGCTGCCGAGGATGAGCAGGACGCCTCTAAGATGATGCTGGATTTGCATCTGTTTAAGGTATATACCCGCGGCTATCTGGAAGCCGCTGTCTCTCTGACGCCCAAGGAGATCGAGCTGCTGCCTATGGGCGCATTCGTGATGACCACCGAGGTGGCTGTCCGGTTCCTGAAAGACTACTTAGACGGAGACAAATACTTCCGCACCCAATATCCGGAGCATAACCTGGTGCGCGCACGCACCCAGATTGCCCTGGCTGCGGATATGCTCACCAAATGTGAGGATATGCATCGCATCGTAAAAACGCTGGCTGCAACCCACACCGAATAAGCTTTATAAAAATCGGACCGGAAAGATGTCTTTCCGGTCCGATTTTTATGTCTCAGTAAAGCCGTACAGCGCCAATGTAAACCGGTGCAGCGCCTGATCCCGCTTGCGATAGATGCTGGACTGCTCCACCCCCAGCTCATTGCACAGCCGTTCAAGCGCCCCTTTTTCCGGATATAAGTACAGCCGTTGCAGCACCAGCCGCTCATCGTCGGGCAAAGACAGCAGCCCCCGATCCGCAACGGACAGCCAGCGCTTAACCTGTTTCAGTGTCCATTCCAGTTCCTGCCGTTCCACCAGGTTGTTAATCAGCGCCTCCTCCCGACGGCTGCCGCCGCCTTTTACGGGGGTAACATCGGTGGTCGCGCCCCGCAGGGTACAGGCATCGGCTTTCAGCCGGGCAATCTCCTCGGGAATATTCCGCAGTGCCTGCCGCATAGCATCGTACCGGCGCAGCTTGTCCATCGCTTCATTTTTCCATTTCATAGTTACACCTCATTTCTTAATTCCGTATTTCCGTCCGTAGCCATAAATGCCTGCCCAACGGCGCAGAAACCACGCCTTCCAATCCTTGCAAAGCTTATTCTCGCAGCTGTCCGGATTTCGCACCCGGGTGCAGCGCGCGCAGGGACTCTCACACATCTTTTCTTTCCTCCTTTGTACACCTGGCGCAGATTTCTGCGCCGCTTTCAAACACCTCACTGCCGCAGCTTTTGCACCACGCCCGGGGAATTGCCCCCTGAGCATCGCAAAATGCAGGCCGAGGCCCTACCCAAACCGGCCGCCGATTGGGCGGCCGCAAATACAGTACACACACCCATTTCCCTCCTGTTTTGTACTTGTTCAAGTACTTTATATGCCCCAATAATAGTACTTGTTCAAGTACTTGTCAAGGTAATTTTAAAACATTTGTTTGTATTTGTTTCCTTGCACAAGTATCCCTTTCCATTTTTAGGAAATTTTCATAAAAAGCGCAAAAAACGGGCGGTCAATGACCGCCCCTACAATTTAACAAACAGCACCTCTCTTACAAGGGGATTCCAAAGGGGGAAGTGCGTAAAATTTTGGGTGTAGAATATGTCCGTGCCACTTCCCCTTTTGGTCGTGGGAAGGGTCCGGGAAACCTACGAAACGTTTCCCGGCGGCTCTTTGCATACTTTCTCGCCGGTGAGAAAGTATGCGCGTCCCTAAAAAACAAAAACGGGCGGTCAATGACCGCCCCTACGAAATCTATTGATAGAAAAATTATGGGCAAGCATTGCTCGCCCATAATTTTGCATTTTGCATTTTCAATTTTGGATTTATACAGTTGCCGCTTCCCGCTGGGAAGCCTTCCAGGTAAGTCCCCGGGGATAGAAAAACCGCACCTTTTCCTGTGCCAGCCGGATGTCCACCTCCTGGGCAATGCGCAGCTCTCCGTCCAGATTGATGGGCGTAGGCTTATCGCAGATAATTTTTACCCGGTCCGTGGAAAAATGCCGCACCAAGTGGGGTAACTCCGCGTATCTTCCCGCTTTGTACTTGCCCACCACCCCGGGCACCTGCAAGCGGGACACCTTCTGTACCAGCAGCACTTCCAGCTTTCCGTCGGCGGGGTCTGCCTGGGGAACGGGATTAAAGCCACCACCGTAGTACCTGCCGTTGCAGATGCAAACCATCGTTAATTCTTCGTCAATCCGCTCTCCGTTGACTTCCACCACATAATGCTCGCTGATGCCCTTGATTACATTTACAAGGGTTGACGCCGCATAGGCGCGAAAGCCGTGCAATAACGGCAGGCGCTTGTAGCTAGCCACATCCGTGCCGATGCGGGCATCCAATCCCACGGAGCAAATATTCAAGGCGTAATCCGCATTGCAGCGGATTAAATCGAAATGGGTCTCCTCCCCATCCAATAAACGGCTCAGATCCTTAAACGCCTCCGGCTGGGAGAAAATCCGGGCAAAGTCATTGCCGCTGCCGCCGGAAAACATCGTAACCGCCACATTGGAAAAGCCTGCCACGCCGGAGACAATTTCATTCAGCGTACCGTCGCCACCGCAGGAGTAAATGCGGATTTCGTCGCCGGATTTGGCTGCCCGCTGGGCAATTTTCCGGCACTGACCGGGAGCGCCGGACACCTCGATGGCATATTCCAAGCCCCTGGCCTGGCAAACCTCCGCGATTTTTTTGCGATACATCTCCGTCTGATTCCGGCTGCCCGCAGCGGGGTTAATGATAAACAGATGCTTCATTTCTTTCTCCTGGCACTGTCAGTAAACATATAATAATCGCACTTGATTTTTCCGTTGTAGAACTTCCGCTTTTTATCCGCCCGACGGCCGAAGTAATGCTCAAATTCCGGCTCGGACGTAATCACATACTGCTTCCAGTCGTTGGCGAATTTCAGGTGTCTGCCCAGAGCGCCATACAGCCGCTGGGCGCTGGACACCTCCATCATCCGCTCGCCGTAGGGAGGATTGCACACTAAGATACCGGACTGGGCCGGCAGGCTCATTTTGGTAGCATCACCGTCTTTGAAGGTTACGCAATCCGCCACACCGGCTTTCCGGGCGTTGGCAAAAGCCAGGGACACGCAGGCAGGGTCATTATCCGAGCCCATAATCCGGTATTGGCCGCTAAATTCTTTATCCCGCGCCTCCTGCTTTGCCAGTTCCCAGGCGGATTTGGGCATCCAGGGATAGCTTTCCGCTGCAAAGCTGCGGTTGAGGCCCGGCGCCCGGT
Organism: Faecousia sp.; assembly: GCA_045635105.1. Classification (GTDB taxonomy): domain Bacteria; phylum Bacillota; class Clostridia; order Oscillospirales; family Oscillospiraceae; genus Faecousia. The sequence continues at coordinate 31,265 of JAZRBN010000012.1, forward strand.
TTTTGGCGATCACCGCCGCCTCAATGGGGATGGTGCCGGAGCCGCAGAAGGGGTCCCAGAAAAACTCTCTGGCCCGGTAGCGGGTCAGCTGAATCATAGCGGCAGCCAGGGTTTCGTGGAGGGGCGCATCGTTGCCCACCGCCCGGTAGCCACGCTTGTGCAGTCCCTGTCCGGAGGTATCCAGAGAAAGGGTTACCTTGTCATTGAGAATGGTAAAATGCAGCTGGAACTTGACGCCGGTTTCCGGCAGCCAGCTGATGCCGTACTTCTCTCCCAGCCGCCGGGAAGCAGCCTTTTTGATAATGGACTGACAGTCCGACGTGCTCATCAGCTGACTGTTCAGGCAATGCCCCTTCACCGGGAACTGCCCGTCGGCAGGAATATAGTCCTCCAAATTGGTGTGCAGCACCCCCTGGAACAGCTCTTCAAAGCTCTTCGCCTCAAACTGCGCCAGCACCACCATAATCCGCTCGCCGGTACGCAGGCAGATATTGACCTTTGCCAGGGCATTTTCATCGCCGGTGAACAGCACCCGCCGGTCCTCCACACGGACATTTTCCATACCCAGCCGTTTCAGTTCCTCTCCGGCAATTCCCTCCAAGCCAAACAGGCAGGGGGCAATCATTTGCATAGTTTTCATAGCCACTCCTATGGAATAATCTTATTTTTCTTCAAATATCGCTCTTCCTCGGAAAACACACAGCCGCAATATTTTTGCATATAAAACCCGTGTTCTTTGGCAAAATTCTGCCCATCCCGGAACAATTCCCGAAAATCCCGATACAAAAATTCCACACCGAATTCCTCAGCTGCCCGGTCCGCCACCTCTTTCATCAGCTGGTGATTCTGATAAGGGCTGATAAAAAGGGACGATGTGAAGCTGTCAAAGCCCTGCTCTTTTGCCACTTTTGCGGTTTCAAACAGCCGCATTTCATAGCATTTTACGCAGCGGTTTGCAATGTCCTCCGCCACCGCCCGGACAAAGGGCCGCAGGGCATAATCGTTCTGCTCAATCAGGGGCAAATCAATGCTTTCGGCATACTCTCTTAAACAATTACGCCGGGCGCGGTACTCGGTAAAGGGGTGGATATTGGGGTTATACCAGAAGCCGGTTACCGCCATATTCTCCCCCCGCAAAAGCTGTACACACTGATTGGCGCAGGGCGCGCAGCAGATGTGCAGTAATGTTTTCATAGCTTTCTCCTTGGAAACGAACATATTTTGGTTATTGTACCACGAAATTGCCAAAACCGCAATTGCAATATTCTGTTTGTTTCGTAAACGCGGTATGATACACTTGACTGGCACCGACGGATTTAGTATGATACTGAAAAAGGAGGTGCGCAATGGAGGAGCTGGACTTTATGCGCCAGGCGCTTATGCTGGCAGAGGAAGCCGCTGCCCACGGGGAAGTGCCGGTGGGCTGTGTGATTGTGCGCAAGGGCGAAGTGGTTGGCAAAGGCAGAAACCGGCGGGAAACGGACAAGACCGCCCTGGGCCACGCGGAAATCGAAGCCATTGCCGATGCCTGCAAAACCCTTGGCGGCTGGCGGCTGTGGGAATGCACCATGTATGTAACCTTAGAGCCCTGCCCCATGTGCGCCGGGGCAATTATCAACGCCCGGATTCCCAAGGTGATTGTGGGCGCAAGGGATGAAAAATGCGGCGCCTGCGGCTCCGTTTGCGACCTGTTCTCTATGGACTTTAACCACCGTCCGGAGGTGCAGTTCGGCCTGCTGGAACAGGAGTCCCAGCAGCTTTTGCAAGCCTTTTTTCGGGATTTGCGGGAGAAACTGAAAGACAGACCCAAATGGAAAAAACCTGAATAAACAGAAAGAGAGCGTTTTGACAACGCTCTCTTTTCTTTCAAAGGAGGCCCTTATGGAACAAAAAGTATTGCGCGCCGGCACGGCTGTGATTGTTTGCGCCCTTTTGCTGCGGCTGTTAGGGGGCGTAGGCAAAACGCCGGAGCTTCCCACGGAGGTTGCCTCCCTGCTTATTTTCTTGCAGACCGGCCGGGTAGTAAAACCCTCTCAAATTGAATTCGCGCCGCAACCGGAGCAATCTCTGCCGGAAGAAACCGCCCCCATCACCCAATCCGTACCTGTGTTCTCCCCGGACGATGCCGCCGGCATCCAAATCAATAGCAGTTTTACTTATCAAGCGGATTTGCAGGCACTGATACAAAAGCCGCTTTCCTGGGATTTGACCGGAGACGAGCCCACGGTGCTGATCGTCCACACCCACGGCACCGAGAGCTTTGCCCCCACCGGCGCTTATGAGGAGCTTTCTCCCTATCACACCCTGGACACCGATTACAATATGGTATCCGTAGGCGCGTATGTGGCGCAGCTGCTGGAAGACGGCGGTGTGCATGTGGTGCAGGACACCACCCTCCACGACACCCCCTCCTACAACGCCGCCTACACCAACAGCCGGGAGAGTATTCAGGCCTACTTGAAAAAGCACCCCTCCATCCGGCTGGTGCTGGATCTGCACCGGGACTCCTTTGAAGACGAGGAGGGCAATCAAATCGTACAGACGGTATTTTCCGAAGGCACAGCCCTGGCGCCTGTGATGTTTGTGGTAGGCACAGATTACGGCGGACTGACCCACCCTGCCTGGCAGGAAAATCTCTCCCTGGCGTTGAAACTGCAAAGTCTTTTGGAAGAAATCTGCCCGGGCATCTGCCGGAATATCAATCTGCGCACCCAGCGGTTCAATCAGGATTTATCCCCCGGAACGCTGCTGGTTGAAATCGGCGCTTCCGGCAACAGCTTACAGGAGGCGCTGGGCGCTGCGGAGGTTTTGGCGCAGGGGATTTTATCCCTTGCCCACGGCAGCAAGTAGCAAGGCGTGTTGCATTGCAACACGCCTTTGTCCTTTATTTTCCGCAACCGCAGCTGCAATTGCCGCAGTTGCCGCCGCAGCAGGATTTTCCTGCCCGTCTTTTCTTAACCTCACTGATTACCGCAGCTGCGAAAGCCACCGCCACAGAAATCAGAACAATCACAGTAGGCCAGTTCATAGGTTACCTCCTTTATAGGGGTTCTTCCGTACCAGCAGCGCAACCAGCGCCGCCAGTACCACAATCGCCGCCACAGTCCACGCGGTAAACACACCGCTTATCATAAGACCCAGCTGATACACAATCAGCGAGACCGCGTAGGCAAACACGCACATATAGCCAATGGCAAACAGCGTCCACTTTCCGTTGTTCATCTCCCGCTTGATAGCGCCCATAGCTGCAAAGCAAGGAGCGCACAGCAGGTTAAACACCATAAAGGAGAAGGCAGAGAGCTTACTGCCGCCAAAGAACTCCTGACCAATCACAGCCAGACCTGCCGCGTCTCCGGATTCCACCAAGCCAAAGGCCAGGTCCGCATCTGCCATAGAGGACAGCGAGCCAAACACGCCCACAACCTCCTCCTTGGCAACCAGACCCAAAACTGTGGCCACCGCGGCCTGCCAGGAGCCAAAGCCCAGGGGCACAAACAGCACCGCAATCCAGCTTCCGATAATGTTCAGAACAGAGGCCTCATCCCCCTCACCGATGTAGTGCAGACCGCCCTCAAAGCTCAGAGAATTCAGTACCCAAATCACCACGCTGGCTGCCAGAATCACCGTGCCGGCTCTCTTAATAAAGCTCCAGCCCCGCTCCCAGGTTGCCCGCAGCACATTGGATGCCACCGGCGCGTGGTAAGCAGGCAGCTCCATAACAAAGGGCGCAGGGTCCCCTGCAAAGGGCCTGGTTTTTTTCAGAATAATACCGGAAACGACCACAGCGCCCACACCGATAAAGTAGGCGGCGGTGGCAATCCAGGCGCTGCCGCCAAACAGCGCGCCTGCAATCATGCCCACAATGGGCATCTTCGCGCCGCAGGGAATAAAGCCGGTGGTCATAACAGTCATCTTTCTATCCCGGTCAGACTCAATGGTGCGGCTGGCCATAATGCCGGGCACGCCGCAGCCGGTAGCCACCAGCATAGGAATAAAGGACTTGCCGGACAGACCGAACCGGCAGAAAATTCTGTCCATAATAAAGGCAACACGGGCCATATAGCCGCAGTCCTCCAAAAGACTCAACAGCAAAAACAGAATCAGCATCTGGGGCACAAAGCCCAGCACCGCGCCGACACCGCCCACAATGCCGTCGGCAATCAAACTCACCAGCCAGGCTGCCACACCCCAGCCTTCCAGCAGTGCGGTAACCCCGGGTACAATCCACTCGCCGAACAGAGTATCGTTCATAAATCCTACCGTCCAGTCGCCCACAGAGCCGATGGACAAATAATACACCAGCCACATAGCCGCCACAAAAATGGGCAGCGCCAGAATCCGGTTGGTAACCACCCGGTCGATTCGATCGGATACGCTCACTCTGCCGGCAGACTTCTTCTTATAGCACCGCTTCATCAGCTGCCCGATATACACATACCGCTGGGCGGTAATAATGGACTCGGCATCGTCGTCCAGCTCCGTCTCCGCGGCGGAAATATCCTTTTCGATATGGCTTTGCACTTCCCCGGACAGTCCCAACTGCGCCAACACCTTTTCGTCCCGCTCAAAGAGCTTGATGGCGTACCACCGGTGCTGCTCCTCCGGCAAATGATGGACCGCCGCCTCCTCAATATGAGCAATGGCGTGCTCCACACAACCGGCAAAGGTGTGCATCGGGATGGTCTTTCCGGACTCCGCAGCCACAATGGCCGCCTCCGCCGCTGCCTGAATGCCGTCGCCCTTCAAGGCAGAAATCTCCACCACCACGCAGCCCAGCGCCCGGGACAGCTCCCCGGTATCAATGCGGTCCCCGTTTTTGCGGACCACATCCATCATATTGATAGCTACCACCACCGGAATGCCCAGCTCCGTCAGCTGGGTGGTTAAGTACAGGTTTCGCTCCAAATTGGTGCCGTCCACAATATTTAAGATTGCGTCAGGACGCTCACCGATCAGGTAATTCCGCGCCACCACTTCCTCCAAGGTATAGGGCGACAAAGAGTAAATGCCGGGCAAATCCGTGATGATCACATCCGGATGCTTTTTCAGCTTGCCCTCTTTCTTTTCCACCGTTACACCGGGCCAGTTGCCCACATATTGCGCCGCGCCGGTGAGGGCGTTGAACAAGGTGGTCTTGCCGCAGTTGGGGTTGCCCGCAAGGGCAATTCGAATTGCCATAACAATCTTCCTTTCATAAGTTAGCGCAGGCTAACCATTCTATAAAAAATTATTCCACTTCGATTTGTTCCGCATCTGCCTTGCGAATGGACAGCTCATAATCCCGCAATGTCAGCTCCATAGGGTCTCCCAACGGAGCGACCTTGCGCACATAGATTTCCACGCCCTTGGTGATGCCCATATCCATAATCCGGCGCTTTACCGCGCCCTCTCCGTGGAGCTTTACCACCTTGGCGGTCTGACCTACCTTCACATCCCGCAATGTTTTCATTTCTTACCTCCCGATTATATCAAGATTTTCTGCGCCATTTCCGCGCTGATTGCCACCCGGGATTCCTTCACCTTTACAATCAGGTTCCCTCCCAGGGCATTGAGTACCGACACAGTAGCGCCTGCCACAAAGCCCAGATTCTCCAAATGCTTCTTGGTTTCCGGCCTGCCGCCGATTCGTTTGATGATGTTTTCTTCTCCCACATCTGCAAGGGTTAAGGGCATACACGCGCCTCCTTTCACTCAGTTAGCTTCTGCTAACTTTCGTGCCGCAATATAGTTAGCCTTCGCTAACCGACCATTATCATACAGCAGCTTCCAGCATTTGTCAAGAGGCTTACGCAAAAAATTTTCCAGGGTCTTAGTGAAAAAGACCCCGGAAAACACACACCTACAACACATTCCGCCAGCTGAATTTATGGGCATCTGCCACCGCCTGCAACCGCTGGGACAGTTCCAGACAGCAAGCGGCAAAGTGGGGCTCCTCCCCTGTTTTAGCATAAATTTCCATCTCCCCGAACAAAGCATCCACATCGTCCATAGGCGCGTGGTCTGCCACCGTTGCCGTGGCATTCCATCTGCGCTCCCAACGGTCCTTGGCTTCCATTCCCAGCGCAACCGCGTTTTCAAAATCGCCGCTCAGAGTTTTCTCTGCCGCCTGTTCCAATAGTTCTGCGGTAGGCAGGTGGGCGCTGTCCATTGCGCCGGAAATCACCAGCCCCAAAAGGAGAAACACCGCCAAAATCCCTGCTCCCAACCAGCCGCGCACCATTTAACGCCCCTCCTTTCGGTAAAACACGATCCTGTCTCCCCCGTCCACAGTCAGCAGATAGGTTTCCGCCACCGTTGCCTGCCGCTGCTGTAAAACCCGCTGCACCCAAGCCGCATCCTTTCCAGCTTTTTGCAAATTCACCGGCAGCAATTGTCCGTCGGAAACCAGCGTAACCGGCAAAAACTGCTTTTTGACCTCTACCCCGGCAGCCTTGGCAGAAGCTGGTTTTTCCTTTGGATAGGGAAACACTGACAAGTTGCCATTGGTCTCCAAAATGGCGTACTGCACCGCCTGCAAATCCAGCACATCCTTCTCCCGCAGATGACCGGTCAGCTCATCCAGGGTAACCCGGGTTTTTTTCAAATTTTTCTGCAAAATATTGCCATTTTCAATGAGAATCACCGGCTTGCCGCAAAGAATTTTCCGCAATCTTACACTTTTCATAGACAGCGCCGACAGCACCAGCTCCACCCCCAGCACCGTTACAATGGGTACAAAGCCGGAATACAAGGGAATCGCCCCATCCTGCATAGGGATCGCCGCCAGGTTTGCCACCAGCATAGTTACCACAAATTCCGACGGCTCCATCTGCCCGATCTGCCGCTTGCCCATCATACGAACCACCGCAATCAGCACCAGATACAGTAGAATCGTGCGAATATAGGAAAGAATCAAACCAATCACCTCTTACAGTCCAGTTTTCCCGTAATTTTCCGGTATATGCGGAATTATTTCGGAAAAATCCCTTGACAATTTGACAGATGCCCGATATAATGTTTTGGTCTGTAAGTACGGACAATCCTTGCTCCCGGCGCGACCGGGGGCCAAAAGTCCAAAAGGAGGTGCAAACAACATGGCTAAGATCACTGGTAAGTACGAGGTGCTCTACATCATCGACGCAACACTCGGTGAAGAAGGCATCGCCGCACTTGTGAACAAGTTCAAGGCAATGGTGGAAGCGGAGGGTACTCTGACAAACATTGACGAATGGGGCAAGCGTCGCTTGGCTTATCTCATCAATGATATGGCAGAAGGCTACTACGTTCTGATGAACTTCGAGTCCAAGCCCGAGTTCCCTGCTGAGCTGGAGCGTGTGATGAAGATCACCGACGGCGTTATGCGCTGCCTGACCACCGCAGTGGAGGAGTAAACTATGCTCAACCACATCACAATTATGGGCCGCTTAACCCGCGACCCCGAGCTGCGCCGTACCGGCAGCGGCATCGCTGTTGCTTCTTTTACCGTTGCGGTTGACCGCGACTTCGGTAAGAACGAAAACGGCGAAAAGGAAACCGACTTCATTGACTGTGTGGCTTGGCGTCAGACCGGAGAATTTGTCTCCAAGTATTTCACCAAGGGCCGCATGGCAGTGGTGTCCGGCCGGCTGCAAATCCGCAGCTGGACTGACAAGGACGGCAACAAGCGCCGCACCGCCGAAATTGTAGCAGACAATGTCTACTTCGGCGACAGCAAGCGCGACGGCGATACCGGCAGCGCCTCTTTCGGCTCTACCTACTCCGCTCCGTCCGGCAGCTACTCTGCTCCCGCCCCTGCATCGGATTTTGCGATGCTGGATGACGACGATGCCCAGCTGCCTTTCTAAGTTTGGTCGTCTCTAAAAAATTCTTTCTTTAAGCGACCCCCTCGGTTTCCCCTGAACTTTTCACAATGCTTACAAAGGAGGTTTTTTCTCATGGCTAACGAACAGCGTATGCGTCCCCGCAAGCGCAAGAAGGTTTGCGCATTTTGCGTTGACAAAGTAACCAGCATTGATTACAAGGACACTGCCAAGACCCGCCGTTACCTGTCCGAGCGCGGCAAGATTCTGCCCCGCCGTACCACCGGCACTTGCGCAGCCCATCAGCGCGCACTGACCACCGCTATCAAGCGTGCCCGTCAGATCGCTCTGCTGCCCTACGTGGCTGACTAATCAAATTGTAACCCGCCTGTTTCCCAATGGAAACAGGCGGGTTTTTATTTGCATATGCAGACATAATTAAAAAACATCCAGCAGTTCCGCAGCCAGCCGCAGACCGATTTTCGCCCCTGCCTGAAACGCCAATTTTTCCTGCTGAACAGAAACGGCATTGACTAAATTAAAAATCTCGTCAAATTTTTCATCCGACAATTCCGGCATACTGCAATATAACCTTTGAAATGCATTTCGCAGTTGTGTACTATCAAATGTATTTGCCTCGATATAACACCAGTGCAACTCCTCCAACAAAGAATCTCCGTCTGTGTATTGTATCGGATTCTGCTCTAAATACTCCCGCAGCTTATTTGCATACTTTCTCATAATATCCTCCTGTCGATTATATATTTATATGAGTATATACTCATATAAGTAAATTGTCAAGTGAATATATCTTAATTAAAATATAATTGAGGTGAGTGTAGTGGTTAAAATCACACTTGATAAAGCTTTGCAAAAGGCAGGTATCAGCAGATACGAACTAGCAAAGCGGACTGGAATACAATACCAGATAATCGACAAGTATTATAAAAACAAAGTAATCCGCTTTGACCTCCATATACTGGAAAAAATCTGCGGTGCCTTGCATTGTACAGTTTCTGACATCATCGTTTACGAATCCGACGCCTAAAAACCCGCCTGTTTTCATTAGGAAACAGGCGGGTTTTTCTGCTTTACCGGTATATTTTTCCCCCGATGGGGTTAAGCTGTAAAAAGGCTGCCGCACATTGTGCAGCAGCCTTATATTTAACCTGCCAAAATATCCGCCTTAATCACAGCCTGGGCCTGCCGCAGCAGCCGAAGCAATTCTTCCAGGGGGATTTCCAAGTCCATTGTTTCCGCAGAAATGGTTACAACAGCGCAACCGTTGGTTGGTACGATGGAATTGATGGTCATAATATTTGCCTTGTGGTCGGCAAACACAGTCAAAAGGTTGGAAAGGGCGCCCGGCTCATCGTGAAGCAGCAGCTGGAAGGTAATCACCCGGCCGCTCATCATATGCTGAAAGGGCAGCACCGCGTCCCGGTACTTATAAAAGGCGCTGCGGCTGATGCCGGTAATGCGGGTGGCCTCATTGACGGTGGACACCTCACCGGTGGACAGCAGCTGTTTGGCCTCTGCCACTTTCAGAAACACCTCCGGCAATGCAGATGCCTCTACCACATAGTATTTGGGAGTATTTGTCATACCGTCCTCCTGTGCCGGACAAATGTCCTGTTCTTACGGCATATTGTACCACCATATTTTCAAAAAAGCAAGCCACTGTTTCAAAAAGTTGGAAAGGAGTCTGCCATGCACCGAGATACGCTTCGCCGCGCCGCCCTTTTGGCAGGGGGATTTCTGGGCGTATGGTTGTTTTTCCGGTATTTATTGCCGATTTTTCTGCCCTTTTTGCTGGGACTTTTATTGGCGCTGGCCGCCGAGCCGGCAGTCCGGACAGGAACACAGCTTCTGAAACTGCCCCGCTGGGCAGCTACCGGAGTAGGGGTTACCCTGACACTGATCCTGCTATTAACCCTTGTGGGCGCCATTGGGGCTATCGCGGTAAAGGAGCTAAGCGTGCTGGCGCAGCGGCTGCCGGATTTGCAGGAGACGGCCCAAACCACCTCAGAGCGCCTGCGGCTCTTTTTGGAGAATGCCGCCAGCCACGCCCCCAATGGCATCCGTCCTTTGGCTGACCGGTCCATCGACCGGCTGTTTGCTTCCGGAAGCCAGCTGATGGAGCTGTCAACCGTCCGGCTGCCCGGAGCCATTTCCTCTTTTATCAGCCGGGTTCCCGACGGGGCGCTGGGCATCGGCACGGGAATCCTCTCCGGCTTTATGATCTCCTCCCGCCTGCCCCAGCTGAAAGAAATGCTGGCGCAAAGGCTGCCGGAAGGTCTTCGGACGCGGATATTTCCGGCGCTCAAACGGTCAAAAAATGCCCTTTTCGGCTGGTTAAAGGCCCAATGCAAGCTTATGGGCATTACCTACTGCATTGTGGCCGTTGGTCTTTTGCTGCTGCGCGTACCCTACGCCCTGCTTTGGGCAGCGGCAATCGCCCTGGTGGATGCCGTACCCCTACTCGGCACCGGCACGGTGCTGGTGCCCTGGGCGGCGGTGTGTCTTATCCAGCGGCAGCATCTGCGGTCTGTGGGGCTATTGTGCATCTACGGCGCGTCTTTTCTCACCCGGACCGTATTGGAGCCCCGGCTGGTGGGGCGGCATCTGGGGCTTGACCCCCTGGTAACCCTGCTGTTTTTATACCTGGGCTACCGCTTCTGGGGGCTTTTGGGAATGCTGCTGGCGCCTATGCTGGTTGCCGCCATTACCGCCGCCGGACAAGGCAGCCGGGAATCTCAGGCATAAAGGAAAAGACCCCCTAAGGGGTCTTTTATTTTTTATTGCACCGGCGCTATACCGGCAAACAGATTCTCACCCTCAGAGATTTTGAATTCTGTGGTAATCGATTGGGTATTTCCGCCATTTCCGCTGTTTCCATTCGGAGCAAATCCATTGCCGGGTCGTTCCGGTTTATCGGGAGGCTCTTGCCCATTGGGAGGTATCTGCCCTTCCCCGGCAGGAGGTGTCTGTCCTTCTCCATCAGAAGGCATCTGTCCTTGCGGTGGTTGCATATCTTCAAAACCCTCAGGAGGCTGCATTCCATCCGGTCTCATACCGGTCATCCCCCCCTGTCCTGCCAACTGCTGTTCGCCACTGAACAGGGTATATGTGCCTTCCTTCAAATCGGGACTGCTGTAAACCAAAACAGAATAATCATTTTGAGGACACAGCGTCATCACTGCCTCACCTGCTGCACTTTTCAGCGAAAGGGGCTCCGCGCCCGTCTGCTTTTGGGCAAAAGTAAATACCGCATAGGTCTGCCCGCTGTTACCAAGCCTGTCCAGCATATGGCCGGTAGCCAACACCGTGCCGCCATTAATATGAATCCCCAAATCTGAATCAATACCGGCATCGGCGCTGTCAGCGCAAGCCGCAGCAATCACCGTGCCGCCGTTAATAACCAGATAGCCGTTGGAGTCAATACCATCTCCCTCGCCGGTCTCACCGGTAACGCGGATTGTCAAGCTACCGCCGTTAATTGTTGTAACCGACACACCATCCTCGTTAGTATTGATACCATCATTGCCGGAATTGATATAAACATTGCCACCATTTAAGGTCAGATGCAGCTCACTGTCCAGGCCCTCATTCTCCGCATTGATCCGCAGGATGCCGGTACTTTCCTTTCCGCCACCAATGTTCATGGACATTTTGGAATAGAAAGCGCCGTCATATTTATGTAGCTTTTTCCCATCCTCTACTTCCGTGCCGTCTTCATTCAGCACAACGCTGTCCGCCTTATAAATCCGCGCCACATACGAGCCGCTGACGACATTTTCCGTTCCGTCAGCAATAATTATATTTGCGCCGGCCTTGGAGGTATCCACATTCGCCGATGCCGTTTCGGTATCCTTGCTCCCACATTCATACACATTGTAAAAAATCACAGCAGGTGCTACCCGACAGGTAATATCCACACCGCTGAGAATCAGCGTAACCACCGCATTGGGGTCTTCCTGCGCGCCATCACCCAAATCCACGGCAATCTGCCCCAAAGACAGCTTTCCGGAGAGGGTATAAACACCGGGCTGGGTAATATGCACCACCGTATGCGCTGCCGCGTCCTCCGGACTGTGAGCATCTGCTTCACTACCCTCGCCGTAGGTGAAATCCTTGCCGGCCTCATAGTAAACAATATCCTTTGCCACATACACAGCAGAGGCCGGGTCTGTACCCACAGCCACGCCGTCCACCTGAATCTTGTCATCGCGCAAAAGAATTTCAACCGCGTTGCTTTCCTGCTGGGCTTGCGGTTTGCTTTCCGGTTCTGTCTGCGGTACGCCGCAGGCAGTGAGCAAAAGCAGCAGGACCATCACCGCTGCCAAAATGCGTAAATGTTTCATAGAAACACCCCTTTCTGACACACAGTATACGCCTGTTATGTGTCCTTTTCAAAAAGAAATTGTTAAATTTTTCTATGCTGCTAAATAAAAAAGGGTGTGCTTTCGCACACCCTTCCTTTTTATTTAGCAGCAGCCGCAGTTGTTGTCGCAGCCACAGTTGTTGCCGGTATTCATCAGACCGCCGCCACCGCAGTTGCACAGCAACAGGATGATCACAATGATCCAGCAAATATTACCGCCGCAGAAACCGTTATTGTTACACATATCCAATACCTCCGAAATTTTTTGCGGTGAATCACCGCTCATTCCAAGATATTCCGCAGCAACAAAAAGGTTCTTAACTTATTTCCAAAGTCCGTCGGGATACTGACCCTGCCGGGTCATCTCCTGCAAGGCTGCCACCACCACAGGCTTATCGGCAGCATAGGTAACGCCAAACCACTTATCGGCAGTGCGCAGCACCTTCACGGAGCAAACGCCTGCTTCCAGCTGCTTACCGATGGTCATAGGCAGGAACATCTCTGCCTTGGCAGGATTGGCAGACACTTCCTCCCGGAAGAACCGGGGGAAATCCGCCTCAACAGCATTTAGGAAGCCGGGAGTCAGACCCCACATATTCATAGACACCGGGGTGTCCGCAGCCAAATCCTCCCAGGTAGCGCCGTCGTCGGTGGTGAAATGGATGCCGCCGTCGTACTTTTCAATCTTGGTGCGCTCTACAATATGGGTCAAATATCCGCTCTCATCCACATTGCACACGCCGCGGGCCACAGAGCCATTCTCCGTAACCGTATTGCCCAGGCGGTAGCCCACCATACAGTACTGTTCTTTTTCACCGTCAGACAAATTGCTCAGATACTGATAAATCTCCCGGTACGCCTGCTTGCCGTAGTAGTCATCGGCATTGATGACTGCAAAGGGCGCATCGCCGATCACATCCTTGGCGCACAGCACTGCGTGGCTGGTGCCCCAGGGCTTGGTGCGGCCTTCAGGAATGGCGCAACCTTCGGGGATCTTTTCCAGCTCCTGATACGCATAACGGATCTCCATAGGGCATTTCTCCAAACGCTTGCCCACGGTGTCCATAAAGTCCTTTTTGATCATTTCCTTGATGATGATCACCGCTGTATCAAAGCCTGCCTCGTGGGCATCGAACAGGGAGTAGTCCAAAATTGCCTCGCCGTGGCTGCCCACCGGGTCAATCTGCTTCAATCCACCGTAACGGCTACCCATACCGGCTGCCATAACTACCAGAATCGGTTTATTAGACATAGTAAGTCCTCCTTATAGTTTGTTTCCATATTATACCTTATCCGCCCGGGAAAAGCAACCCGCATTACCGCAACAAGGGCGAAATATCCAGGTAAATATCCTCTTTACGCAGCTTCTCCCAGGTAAATTCTCCGGCAAGCTCAGATGCCGACAGCGGCTGCTGCCTGTCAAGGATGCCGGCAGAATAAGCAAGCAGTCCCAGCAAGTCCTCTGCCCGGGTGTGTTTCCGCAAAAAGCCCAGGTCCATATCCTTGTCCCGCTTGCTGAGCCGCCGTCCGTCCGGTGAAAGCAGCATAGGCACGTGGCCATACGCCGGGTGGGGAAAGCCAAACAGCTCCTGCAAGTACATCTGCCGGGGGGCGGAGCTTAATAAATCCATACCCCGCACCACTTCCGTAACACCGGCCTCACCGTCATCCACAGTTACCGCCAGCTGATACACATACACCCCGTCTGCCCGACGTACCACAAAATCGCCGCAGTGGGTTTTCAGATTCTCCCGGTACACACCCTGTGCCAAATCCGAAACCGTCCACACCCTGTCCGGCACTCTGACCCGCCAGGCAGGCGCGCGACCAAAGGCTGCCCGCTGGGCTTCGCTTAAATGCCGGCAAGTGCCGGGATAGACATAGGTGCCGTCGGAAAGATGGGGGGCATTGACACTGTGGAGCTGACTGCGGGTACAGTAGCAGGGGTACAGCAGACCCTTATCCGCCAACCGTTCAAAATACCGGTCATAAACGGCGCTGCGGGCGCTTTGGGGCGGTGTTTCCAAATCCCAGGTAAGTCCCAGCCACAGCAAATCCTGCCGCAGCACTTCCGCAAATTCAAAGGTGGTGCGCTGGGTGTCTAAATCCTCCATCCGCAGCACAAAAGCGCCGCCACGGGATTTTACCGACAGATACGCAATCAGCGCGGCAAAGACATTTCCCAAATGCATACGCCCCGAGGGGGTAGGCGCAAACCGGCCTACGGGTACGCTCACGAAAACATTCCTCCGTACCGAATCAGCCAAAAAATCAGCACCGCCACAATGGCAGCGGCCAGCGCGAACACGGTAATGGTCCAGCCCAGCAGGCCCTTGGTCTTATTCTCCATCACCGCTTCGACATATTTTTCCATATCCGTATCGGTTTTGTCCGTATTGCGCGCCTTCACGGATTTCTTTCTTTTTTGTGTCTTCTGTGTTTCCAGCAGCGCATCGTCCTGAGGGATCACAATGGTTTCCTCTTCCAGAAGGGCTTTTTCCAGCCGTTCCAGCTCTTGCTGTGCATCTTCGTACATAGAATGCACCTCCTTTTCCTTATTTTATATCAAAACTTGTCAGTTGTAAAGGATTTTAGGGACTTGTGAATTTGGGGAAAATGGTGTACAATATCTACACGATTTTACAAAGGAGGTGTCCGGATGCTCACAAACCCCGAAGAACGCAAACGCCTGCGGCAGGAACGGGCCGCCCAGCGCAAGCAACAACAGCAGCAAAAAGTGAAAAAGCTGCGGCTGCGGCTTCTGATTGCGGCTTTGGTTCTGCTTGGCTGCGGCGCGCTGATTTTCAGCCTGTCCCGGAAAGCCCCGGACGCCCCGTCTATGGAGTCCACCGGCAACACCACCGTTCCCTCCACCCAGGAAACCACGCCCCCCACCACCACCATTCACTATGTGGCAGCAGGCGATTTGAACATTAACGAAGCCACGGTTGCCGCCGGCGGCAGTAACTATGTCTACACCAACGCCTTTATGGATGTGGCGCACCTGCTCGCTGCCGGGGATATCGCCTCGGTGAATTTCGAGGGCAACCTCTACGGCGCGCCCTACGGCAGCAGCTTCTCTGCTCCACAGTCTATGGCCCAGGCGCTGAAAAATGCCGGTGTGGACCTGGTGCAGATGGCAAATTCCTACTCCATCAACCGGGGTCTTGCGGGACTGACCGCCTCCATCGACGCCATTGCCGCCGCCGGTATGGAGCCGGTGGGCGTATACGCCACCAACCGGGAATTCCGGGAGCAGAAAGGCTACACCATTCGCACAGTACAGGGCATCAAAATGGCATTTGTTGCCTTTACCAAGGGTATGGACGGCATGGCGCTGCCTGCCGGCAGTGAACACTGCGTCAATGTGCTGTACAAGGACTACGACAGCGTGTATCAAGAGGTAGACACCGGCAAAATCACCTCCATTCTCTCCGATGTGGCCAAGGAAAAGCCGGATATCACCATCGCCCTGCTCCACTGGGGCAGCGAGTTCAACAACACCATCAGCGCCAGCCAAAAGGAAATCACTGAGCTGATGCAGGCAAACGGTGTGGACGCCATCATCGGCACCCACTCCCATTATGTGCAGAAAATGACCCTTGACCCGGACACCGGGCTGTTTGTGGCATACTCACTGGGGGATTTCTTCTCCGATGCCCAGCGGGCAGGATCTGAATATTCCGTAGTGCTGGATTTGGAAATTACCAAGGATAACACCACCGGCATCACCAAAATCACCAACTTTACCTATACGCCGATTTTCACCGTCAGCGAAGGGGACAACCCCTTGAAGGTTGTGCGGATTCAGGAGGCGGTGGAAGCCTACCGAAACAACCACCTGCAAAGGGTTACACCGGAAACCTATGAAAAAATGGTCTATGCCTTGGGCCGAATCGAAGAAAGAATTGCAGGAGAATAAAGAACGGGTGTCAGCTGACACCCGTTCTTTTTTATAAACCTTGTCGCATCCGTTTGCGGTAGTGATACCAAAGGTATGCCGCCGAGCCGGACCAGGCCGCCACCTCTGCGCTGAAAATGCCGTATTCCATACCGGTATAAGCCACAACGCCTGCCACTGCCAGGCGCATGGCAAGCTCCACAAAGCCCGATACCATAGGCCGCACCGTATCCCCCAGCCCTTGCAGCGCCGACATAAACAAATACAGCAGATACAGCACCGGCAGGCAGGCAGCCATCACGCACAGATACCGGTAAGCCACCTCTGCCGCCTCCAATACCTGCGCCGGGTCTTCCCCGGTAATAAAAAGCATCGTAATGGGTCTGCCCAGCAGGAACATCACGGCCGCAATCACCGCCGCCGTAAGCAAAGACAGCACCGTTGCCGCCTTGACCCCGGCAACGATCCGGTCTTTGCGCATAGCGCCGTAATTCTGCCCCACATAGGTGGTGATGGCATAGCCATAGGACAACGCGGCAATTTCCAGCAGACCGTAGAGCTTGTTGGTGGCGGTAAAACCAGCGATAAAGGGCGTTTTGAAGGTATTTACCACCGTCATAACCGCCATACCGCCCACGGCGATCACCAAATTCTTCAACGCAGAGGGAAAACCGATCCGCAAAAGATTCAATATCTGTTCCCGTCTGGGCCGCAGCTGATGCTTTGCAAATTTCAGTTGGGGTGTGCGGCAGATTTTCAGCCAGCAGATCACACCGGACAGGCACTGGGAAGCCACAGTTGCCACCGCCGCGCCGGCAACGCCCCAACCCAGCGCAAACACCGCCACAATATCCAGCACGATATTGGTCAGCGCCGCCGTCATCATAGCAATCAGCGGGGTTTTGCTGTCCCCCACCGCCCGCAGCATGGCAGAGCAGTAATTGAAAAAGAACACCCCGGGCAATCCGGCAAACAGAATCCGGATATAAACCGCCGACATTGGACGCAACTCATTGGACACCCGCAGCATTGTGAGAAACACAGGTAGTCCCAGCAGACCCAACAATGTACACATTACCGCCAGCACCGCCGACAGCAGCGCAGCCTGGCCCATAAAGCGCTGCATACCCGCCCGGTCCTTTTCACCGAATTTTTGCGCCACCCGGACACTGAATCCCTGGGTGAAGCCCTGGGCTATGCCCACCATCATCCAGTTGAGCCAATCCACACCGCCCAGCGCCGCCAGGGCATCCATACCCACGCCTCTGCCCACAATGGCGGTATCCACCACCGTATACAGCTGCTGAAACATATTGCCGAACATCAGCGGCAAAGCAAACCGAACCAGCAAGCCCAAGGGCTTTCCGTCGGTCATATTCAACGTTCTTGCCATAAAATCTTCCAAACCTTCAACGCATAATCCCGGTTATCATAGCACATCTAACGAAAAAAGCAAGTTTTTTTGGTTTTCTGTTGATTTCTGATGCCGTTGCCATATAATGAAAAGAAACGAAAAGGAGGGCTGTGTATGAATACCTTGCAGAACCTGCACCAGCACACAACCTTTTGCGACGGCAAAAACACCCCCGAGGAAGTGGTGCTTGCCGCAATAGAGAAAGGCTTCGGCGGCATCGGCTTTTCCGGCCACTGCTATATGCCCTACACCCAATACTCTATGTCCCTGGAATCCACCCCTGCCTACCGGCAGGAGATTGCCCGACTGAAAGAGAAATACGGTGATAAAATCGACATTTTCTGCGGTCTGGAATTTGACATTTGCTGTCCGGAGCGTCCGGAAGGGTACGACTATGTGATCGGCTCCCTCCACGGTCTGCGGTTTGACGGAGTCGACTACGAGTTTGACGGCATCGCCGAACACTTTATCAAAATGATTGACGAGCATTTCGGCGGGGACGGTATGGCCTTTGCCAAGGAGTACTACCGCCAGCTGGCCTGGCTGCCGGATTTCGGCGACTGCGATATTATCGGCCATTTTGACCTGGTTACCAAGCACCGGGATACCCACAACTTCTTTGACTGCGACAGCAAGGAATACCGTAATGCCGCCATCGAAGCTGCCGAAGCCCTTGCCGGCAGAATCCCCCTGTTTGAAGTGAACACCGGCGCTGTTGCCCGGGGCTACCGCACCACCCCCTACCCCGACCCCTTTATTATCAAGGAGATGAAGCGCCTGGGCTACGGCGTGGTCATCTCCTCCGACTGCCACAAGGTCCATTTGATGGATCATTCCTTCAAGGAAGCTGAGGAGCTGCTGCGCAGCTGCGGCTACACAGAGCGTCATATCCTCACCAAGGACGGCTTTGTCCCCGTACCCCTGTAAATAAAATGAGCGTGTCAGATGACACGCTCATTTTTTGCGAAAAATCAAAAGCTTGGACAGGAAAAAATTGCTGACCAGAACCACAATCTGGGCAATCAGCTTCACCGCTGTGCTGTTATAGGAAAGACAGGTAACCAAAACAAACAGCATCGCCTCTTCCAGCGCCAATGTCAGCAGCCGACCGGCAAAAAAGCTCAGCAGTTCTTTTATAAACGCCCTGCCCTGTGTTTTGGAGCAGAACACCCAAATCCGGTTGGTAGCATAGGCAAAGGCAACCGCCAGCACCCAGGAAAGCGCATTGGCAAGCAGCTCGTGCAGTACCGTATCCAGCAGCACAAAGCTGCCTACGCTCACCACAGTGGTACAGCCGCCGAAGAAAACATACAGAATCATTTCCCTGTGCTTTTGGTACAATTTTCCGAGAAAGCCCTTATTCACCATACGCACCATCCTGTTTCAGCAGCTTGTCCGTATCCAGCCGCACCAGGTAGCGTGGACGCTGCTTCACCTCGTGGTAAATGGCGGCAACATAATTGCCGATGAGACCCAGACCCAGCAGAATCCCGCCGCCCAAAAACAGCAGCAGCAAAATCACCGTGGTAAAGCCCTCCAGGGACTTACCGCTGAGCCAATGCACCAGGGTCTGCACCCCCAGCACCAAGCCGGCAAGCATAGAGAAAATGCCGATGTAGCTGACCACATTCAAAGGTCTTGTGCTGAACGAAACAATGTTGGAAAGGGCATACTGAGTCAGCTTGAAGAAGGACCACTTGGTGGTGCCAAACGCCCGGTCCGCCACATCGTAATGAACCTGACAGGTCTTGAAACCCACCCAAAAGGACAGTGCCCGGAAGAAGGTGGTGCGCTCGGGCATATCCAGCAAAATGTCAATCACAGGTCTGGACAGCAGCTTAAAATCGCTGGCGTTTTCCATATCAAAGCCGGTGAGGCCGGAAATAATCTTATAAAAGCCCTTGGCAAACCACTTGTGCAGCTTCGATTCATCGCCCCGGCTGTTTTTCACGCCCTCTACAATCTCGTAGCCCTCCTGCCAGCAGCGGTACATCTCCACGATGGTCTTGGGCGGGTGCTGCAAATCGCAATCCATCACCACGGCGCAGCCGCCCCTGGCTGCCCGCAGTCCTGCAAAGATGGCAGCCTCCTTGCCAAAGTTCCGGCTGAATTCCAAGCCGCGAATCCGGGAATCCGTCCTTGCCAGCTCCAAAACCTTTTGGAAGGTGCTGTCCCCGGAGCCGTCGCTGACGAACACCAGTTCGTAAGGAATCTGCGCTTTCACCATAATTTCCTCCACCACAGAGGCGGTGTTGCAGATATTCTCCTCCTCGTTAAAGGCTGGCACAACAATGGAAAGCAGCGAATTTTTCATAATCTCTCTCCTTATACCCCATTGGGGGTAATAGTAGTATTTCCCTAATTCTACCACCGTATTGCCATAAATGCAACCAAAAAGGCAGGTTTACCCAGGTAAACCTGCCTTTTTCCGTTATTTGTCGGGGCTGCCGGCGGTATCCGCGCCGTCGCCGGTGAGTCCCAATCGCTCTGCCGCCTCCTGGCGCATCTTGTATTTGAGCACCTTGCCGGCGGCGTTCATAGGAAAGCTATCCACAAAGGCGATGTATTTGGGCACCTTGTGCCGCGCCATACTGGCTCGAATGTAGGCAAGCATTTCCTCCTCAGTAACGGCTGCGCCCTCTTTCAGCACGATGGCGGCATAGATTTCCTCGCCATACTTCTGATCCGGCACGCCGATGACCTGCACATCCTTGACCTGGGAGTGGGTGTAGATAAATTCCTCAATCTCCTTGGGATAGATATTCTCACCGCCCCGGATAATCATATCCTTCAACCGGCCGGTGATGCGGTAGTTGCCCTGTTCATCCCGGCAGGCCAGGTCGCCGGAGTGGAGCCAGCCATCACGATCCACCGTTTCCTTGGTGGCGTCGGGCATTTTGTAATAGCCCTTCATGGTGTTATACCCCTTGGCGCAGAACTCGCCGTTCACGCCCGGACCTACCTCCTCGCCGGTCTCCGGGTCAATGATTTTGCACTGCACGTGGGGGAAGGCGTAGCCCACCGTATCCGTGCGCACTTCCAGGGAATCCGTCCAGGCCGACATGGTATTGCCGGGAGCGCATTCCGTCTGGCCGTAAACGCTGACGATGCCGTACATATTCATCTCGTCTGCCCGTGCCGCCCGGCGCATCAGCTCCGGAGGACAGCCTGCGCCTGCCATAATGCCGGTGCGCATATGGGAGAAATCCGTGCTGCGGTAATCGGGGTGATTGAACATAGCGATGAACATCGTAGGCACGCCGTTGAAGCAGGTGATTTTCTCCTGGGTGATACAAGCCAGCGAGGACTTGGCGGAGAAATAGGGCATAGGACACATGGTTGCGCCGTGGGTCATGGACGAGGTCATGGAAAGGGTCATACCGAAGCAGTGGAACATAGGCACCTGAATCATCATTCTGTCCGCGGTGGACAGACCCATCCGGTCGCCAATGCACTTACCGTTGTTCACCACATTGTGGTGAGTTAACATAACACCCTTTGGGAAGCCGGTAGTGCCGGAGGTATACTGCATATTGCACACATCGTCCGGCCGCACGGCAGCTGCCATCTTTTCCAGCCGGTCAGCGCCCACCAGCTCATAGCGCGCCATTGCCTCATCAAAGGTCAAACTGCCGGGCTGCTTGAAGCCCACGGTAATCACATTCCGCAAACAGGGCAGCCGCTTGCAGTGCAAGGGTTCTCCTGCCTTGGATTGGGCAAGCTCCGGACACAGTTCATTGATAATGCCCCGATAATCGGAGTCCAGGCAGGACTCAATCATCACCAGGGTGTGGGTATCCGACTGGCGAAGCAGATACTCTGCCTCGTGGACCTTGTAGGCGGTGTTCACTGTTACCAGCACCGCGCCGATTTTCACCGTAGCCCAAAAGGTAATGTACCACGCAGGCACATTGGTTGCCCAGATTGCCACCTTGCTGCCGGCCTTGACACCCATGGAAATCAAAGCCCGTGCAAACCGGTCCACATCGGTGCGGAACTGCTCGTAGGTACGGGTATAGTCCAGGGTGGTGTACTTAAAGGCATACTGGTCGGGAAACTCCTCCACCATACGGTCCAGCACCTGAGAGAAGGTCAAATCAATCAGTTCGTCCTTCTTCCACACATACTGGCCCGTGCCGTCGTGGTTAAAATACAAAGATTTTTTCTTGCCCCGGGGGTTTTCAAACCGGTTCATAAAATTGACAAAATACGGAAAGATAATTTCCGGGTCCTGCAAATCCTCCAGCCACTCCGGCTTCCACTCCAAGGAGATAAAGCCGTCGTAGTTCACCGAGGACAGCGCCCGCATCATATCATCAATGGGCAAGCTGCCCTCGCCGATGAGCTGATAGCGTCCTGCCCCGTCGGAATCCCGCAAATGCACGTGGCGCACATAGTTGCCCAGGTTCTTAATGGTGGTATCCCCACTCTCCCCCATATCCCGGAAGGGGTGGTGCATATCCCACAGCGCTGCCAGATAATCGCTGGCGAAGCTATCCAGCATTTGGCGCAGACGGGCGGTGTCGGCGTAAATGCCGGTGGTTTTCAGAAGCAGGGTTACGCCCAGCGCTTCTGCCCTGGGCAGCAACTGCTGCAAATTTTCCAGCACTGTCTCTTCGTTATCCGTCAGCGCGCATACCGCCACATAGCTAACCCGAGTGTTGTGGGCCACTTCCATCAATGTAAACACCTGTTCCAGCGAACTGTCGGCAGAGATATCAAAAGAAGAATCAAAGCAGGGAATTTCCAGCTTCATATCCCGCAGCTGCCGCACGGTGGCTGCCGCCTGATACTTATGGAAAGGACCTGTGCGGTCAAGGAGCAGATTGAAGCGGGGCAGATTGTAAACCTCCACACCGGAAAAGCCCATATTCTGAGCCGTATGCAGCATCTCCTCCCAGCTCAGACCCGGCCAGCCCCGGGTAGAAAAGGAGAGTCTCATCCTTCTTCCTCCTCATAAACAATTTTGTTGAGGGCGCTAATGTAGGCAAGGATACTGGCGCCGACAATGTCTGTGGAAAGGCCTCTGCCGGAATACAGCTTGCCGCCGGAGCGGAGCTTCACCACCGTCTGACCCATAGCCTCCCGGCCCTCAGTAACCGCCTGGATCTGGAAATCGTCCAGCTCGTAATGGTGGCCGGTGATCCGCTCAATGGCAAGAAATGCCGCGTCAATAGGACCGTCGCCCATACTCACGCCTTCCAGGTAGCTGCCGCTTTTTTTCAGCCGCAGCTGGGCAGAGGCGGAGATGGTATTGCCGGCGGTGATCACATAGGTATCCAGCTGGTAAGCGGGAGGTACCTGCATAGCAGCAGACGCCACAATGGCATCCAGCTCCTTCACGCTCACCTGCTCCTTCTTAGCCGCAATGGCGCCAAAGGCGGCATACACCTTTTCCATATCCTCGTCGGATAAATCATAGCCCAAACCCTCCACAGCCTTGCTCACAGCCGCCAAATCGTCGTGAACGGTCAAGTAGACACCGGTTTCCTCCTCCCGCACACCGCTGTCAAAGGGAGAATTCTTGCTCCTGCCGGTCTGGCACATCCACTGAATCTGCCCCATAATCCGGCTGAGCTGGGTGGTATTGACCGAGGTCTGCCAGCTGTCGCCCCGGGCGGCAAGAATCTTTGCCACCTGGGCAAGAGAAGCGGTGTCAACGGGATAGGCGGCAGTCTTCACCTCCGCCGCGCCCCGGCACAGCGCCGCAACAGAGCAGGAAACCGCCAGGCTCAAAGCATCGGAGCAACGCACGCCCAAGGTAATGTTCTCCAAAGCGGGTACAGCTTCCTGCACCTCTGCTACAAAATCCGCGAATTCATCGGGCAGCAGGCTGGCGGCAGTATCGCACAGGGTTACGGTAGAAGCGCCGGCACCCACGGCAAGCTCCACCGCCCGGCACAAAAAGGCAAATTCACTTCTGGTGGCATCCTCGGCAACAAACTCCACATCGGCGCACACTGCCCGGGCCGCTGCCACAATACTTTCAATGGAAGCGAGCATCGCATCGGGCTTTTTATGGTACAAATACTCCATCTGCACCGCGCTCACCGATGCCACCACCTGCAATCTGGGCGCTTTGGCAAGACGCAGGGCATTCCAAGCCTGCTCCACACTGTCCTTATTCAGCTGCACCGGCACAGCCACAACGCTCTCCCTCACCGCAGCGGCGATGGATTTGATCCGCAGACTGTCCACCTTGGGGTTCTCGATCCCTTCCAGCTCAATCACCGATACGCCCAGCTTATCCAATAGCTTTGCCAGCTCGATTTTCTCCTTAAAGGACAGAGAAAAGCCCTCTGCCTTCTGTTTCATCGTCATATCGGAAATTCTGATGCTTACCATATGCGTCAACTCCTTCATAAATAAAAACCCCCGAGGTCATCAGACCTCAGGGACGAAAATACATTCGCGGTACCACCCTGATTACTCTCCCATAAGAGAAGAATCACTCTCGGACTTCCAACAAAGTCCCAGCCTGTAACGGGGCGACCGGGTCTCATTACCAGCTTTCGCGTTCACAAGACCGACTCAGGAACCAGATCGTCCAACCCTTTGACACCGGCTCGCACCAAACGCCGGCTCTCTGCGGTCTCCCGGAAAGGACAAGTTTTCCTTCAAAGTCTTTTGCAATATACGGACATTTAACCACAAATGCAACAAAATGTCAATATGTAGGATTGCACAATAATTGTATGAAAAAAGCTGAGTGTTTTGGAGAGAAAAACATTTGACTTTTTGTCATGGACATATTATAATGCCTGTATGCTCGATAAATATTCAAAAAAGGCATTGACGAAGACGGTTGGATATGCCCAAACCCCAGAGAGCCGGCGCTTGGTGCGAGCCGGTGTTTGAGATTCCAAAAACCCATCCCTTCCGAGCCGGAGCGCTGAACCCCTGCGGCAAGTAAGCGCTCCCGTCTGTCCACGTTAAGGAATAGGACTTACAGGAGTCCGAAGAGGCGGCTAAGCCGCAATTTGAGTGGTACCGCGGGTAAATTTTGCTCGTCTCAGAAGATGTTCTGAGACGTTTTTTATTTTTTCAGGAGGTAATGATATGAGCAACCAGAATACAGCCAGCAATCAGCTGATGGATGTTGCCCAGCGAATTCGGGAAATGCGAACAATCGTAGGCTTCTCTGCTGCGGAAATGGCTGAAAAGACGGAGCTGCCGCTGGAACTGTATCAGCAGTACGAAGCCGGCGCAACGGACCTCCCCTTTACCTTTATGCACAAGTGCGCCAAGATTTTCGGTCTGGAACTGACGGAGCTGCTGGAAGGCCGCACCGCCAACCTGTCCGCCTACGCCATCACCCGCAAGGGCAAGGGTATGGTAACTGCCAGCGAGGACGGCATTACCATTCAGGATATGGCGGCAATGTTCCGGAAAAAACTGGCAACACCTTATTATGTAACATATGCCTATTCTGAGGAATTGCAGGATAAACCCATTCACACCGTTACCCACGACGGTCAGGAATTTGACCTGGTGCTCAAAGGCGCTATGCGCATCAAGATTGGCGACCACGAGGAAATTCTCCGGGAGGGCGACAGCATCTTCTACAAATCCTCCACCCCCCACGGTATGATCGCCATTGACGGAGAGGACTGCGTATTCCTGTCTATGATCATGGCAGGCGACAAGACCGACACCGCCATGCGCCACCCCACCGCCAAGCAGACACGGGCAAAGAAAGAAAGTCTGCTGTGCAACCAATTTGTGTGGGGCAGCGAGGACGACCACGGCGTTATGACCGGCATCAACTATGCTGACACCGACCGGTACAACTTCGCCTTCGACACGGTAGATGCCATCGCCCGGAAAGACCCGGAAAAGCTGGCAATGATTCACGTGGCAAACGATATGACCGAGCGGCGCTTTACCTTTAAGGATATGAAGGACGCTTCCAGCCAGTGCGCCAACTACTTTAAGTCCCTGGGTATCAAGCGGGGCGACCGGGTGATGCTGGTGCTCAAACGCCACTACCAGTTCTGGTTTGCCATCTTAGGTCTGCACAAGCTGGGCGCCATCGCCATTCCCGCCACCAATCAGCTGATGGAGCATGACTTTGTCTACCGCTTTGAAGCCGGCGGCGTTTCCGCAATCCTGTGCACTGCCGACGGCGACACCGCCCATCAGGTGGAGCTGGCAGAAAAGACAGCGAACCTGAACCTGACCAAGGTGCTGGTAGGCGGCAAGAGAGAGGGCTGGCACGATTTCAACGAGGAATCCCACCTGTTCAGCCGCCGGTATCTGCGCACGGAAGACGCCCCCTGCGGCGATGATCCTATGCTGATGCTCTTCACCTCCGGCACCACCGGCTACCCCAAGATGGCCATGCACTCCTATAAGTATGCATTGGGCCACTATGTTACCGCCAAGTACTGGCACCTGTGCGAGCAGGACGGCCTGCATTTTACCATCTCTGAAACCGGGTGGGGGAAGGCCCTGTGGGGTAAGCTCTACGGCCAGTGGCTGTGCGAGGGCGCGGTATTTACCTATGACTTCGACCGCTTCGACGCGGAGAAGATTCTGCCTATGTTCGCAAAGTACCATATCACCACCTTCTGCGCGCCGCCTACTATGTACCGGATGCTCATCAAGCAGGATCTGTCCAACTACGACCTGTCCTCCATTCACCACGCCACCACCGCCGGTGAGGCGCTGAATCCGGAGGTGTTCTACCAGTTTGAAAAAGCCACCGGCCTGCGGATCCACGAAGGCTTCGGTCAGACGGAAATGACCCTGGGCATTGCCAACCTGTTCGGCTCGGAAATCAAGCCCGGCGCCATGGGCAAGCCCATTCCCGGCTACGGCATTGATATTGTGGACAGCGACGGCAAGAGCGTGGAAGACGGCGTCAACGGCGAAATCGTCATTCACACCGACCCTGCCCCCACCTGCGGCGTATATTTGGGTTACTATCTGAATCAGGAAGCCACCGACGCAGTGTGGCACGACGGTATGTACCACACCGGCGACGTTGCCTGGCGGGACGAGGACGGCTATTATTGGTATGTGGGCCGGGCCGACGATGTGATCAAGTCCTCCGGCTACCGGATCGGACCCTTCGAAATCGAATCCACCATTATGGAGCTGCCCTATGTACTGGAATGCGGCGTTTCTGCCGCGCCGGACGAGACCCGGGGACAGGTGGTCAAGGCCAGCATCGTACTGGTGCCGGGCACCGAGGGTACGGAGGAGCTGAAAAAGGAAATCCAGAACTACGTCAAATCCCACACCGCCCCCTACAAGTACCCCAGAATTGTGGTGTTCCGGGATGAGCTGCCCAAGACCATCAGCGGCAAAATTATGCGCAATAAGCTGTAATTTTAAGCCTTTTATTGACAACCTTCCCTCCAAATGATAAAATTTTATTTTGAACTATTATTCAGAAACTGAGAGGTGCCCTATGAAAGAAATCGCAACCGGCGCGGACAACAAAAATATGGAAATCGCTGCCCGTATCCGGGAATTGCGGGAAATTTCCGGCATTTCTCAGGAGGAGATGGCGGCCCATACCGACATCAGCGTACAGGAGTACCAAAGGTGTGAGGAAGGTAAGCAGGATTTAAGCATCGCCTTTTTGTACCGGTGCGTGCTGATTCTGGGCGTAGATATGTCCGACCTTCTGGAAGGCCACAGCCCCAAGCTGCGCACCTATGCCCTGACCCGGAAAGGGGAAGGTCAGCGGATTGAGGAAGCCCACCATATGGTTGGCTACAACCTGGCCGCCGGCTTCCGCAACCGTATCGCCCTGCCCCTTTATATGGAGCTTGGCTACCGGGAGGGCGCAGAAAACGAGCAAATCGAGCTGACCAGCCACGAGGGTCAGGAGTGCGACATCGTCATCCGTGGCAATATGAAGATTCAAATCGGCGGTAAGAGTGAGATTCTCTACCCCGGCGACTGTATTTACTACGATTCCTCCATCCCCCACGGTATGATCGCCGTGAACGGCCAGGACTGCGCCTTCTACGCCGTGGTGCTGAGCAACTCCGCCGCCCGTGAGGGTGAGCAGACTGCCGCAGTGGCAACCCCCGATACCTCCCGCCGGGCGCCGGACAAAAAGCGCCGGATCTACCGGAACTTTATCGACCGCAAGGTGGAAGACGGCCTGCTCACCGAGATTTCCTTTAAGGGCGAGGAGCAATTCAACTTTGCCTTTGATGTGATTGATGCTTTGGGTCAGCAGCAGCCTGAAAAGCTGGCAATGCTCCATATCGCGGAGGATTTGACCGAGCGGCGCTTTACCTTCCAGGATATGAAGAAGGAATCTGCCCGGGCTGCCAACTACTTTAAGTCCCTGGGCATCCAGAAGGGCGACCGGGTAATGCTGGTGCTGAAACGCCACTATCAATACTGGTTTGCCGTGCTGGGTCTGCACAAGCTGGGCGCTGTGGCCATTCCCGCCACCAACCAGCTGCTGGAAAAGGATTTTACATACCGCTTCCAAGCCGGCAAGGTGAAAGCCATTTTGTGTACCGCTGACGGGGATGTGTCCGACGCGGTGGATGCCGCCGCTGCCAAGTGTCCCCTTCTTGCCCACAAGATTCTGGTGAACGGCAAAAAAGACGGCTGGCACGATTTCAACGAAGAATATTCTATATTCAGCAGCCACTTTGCCCGGACCGAGGACTCCCCCTGCGGCAGCGACCCTATGCTGATGTTTTTCACCTCCGGCACCTCCGGCTATCCCAAGCTGGCGGCCCACAACTACAAATACCCCCTGGGCCACTTTATTACCGCAAAATACTGGCACCGGGTGAATCCCGACGGCCTGCACCTGACCATTTCCGACACCGGCTGGGCAAAGTCCTCCTGGGGCAAGCTCTACGGTCAGTGGCTGTGCGAAGCGCCCATCTTTGTCTATGACTTTGACCGCTTCGATGCAGAAAAGATTCTTCCCATGTTTGCCAAGTACCATATCACCACCTTCTGCGCGCCGCCTACTATGTACCGGATGCTGGCAAAGCAGGACCTGTCCCGCTTTGACCTTTCTTCCATCGAACACGCATCCACTGCCGGCGAGGCGCTGAATCCCGAGGTATACCGCCAGTTCCAGAAGGCCACCGGTCTTCCCATTTTGGAGGGCTTCGGTCAGTCCGAAAGTACCCTTATTATCGGCAACCTGAACGGCAGCAGCCACAAGCTGGGCTCTATGGGTAAACCTGTGCCGTTGTACGATGTGCACTTGCTGGACAGCGACGGCAACGAGGTTGCCCCCGGTGAAAACGGTGAAATCTGTATCAACATCGCAAAAGGTCTGCCCTGCGGCCTTGCCTATGCCTACGAGGGCAACCCCGAGGTTACCGCCGAGACCTGGCGGGACGGCTTCTACCACACCGGCGACCTGGCGTGGAAGGACGAGGATGGCTTCTACTGGTATGTGGGTCGGGCTGACGATGTGATCAAGTCCTCCGGCTACCGGATTGGACCTTTCGAAATCGAGAATGTCATTATGGAGCTGCCCTATGTGCTGGAATGCGGTGTTTCCGCCGCCCCCGACCCGGTAAGAGGTCAGGTGGTCAAGGCAAGCATCGTGCTGGTGAAGGACTTCAAGGGTACGGACGAGCTGAAAAAGCAGATCCAGGACTATGTCAAGTCCCGTACCGCTCCCTATAAGTACCCCAGAATTGTGGAATTTAAGGAATCCCTGCCCAAGACCACCAGCGGCAAGATTATCAGAAAGAAACTGTAAAACCAATGGACAATTGATAATTGACAATTGACAATGAAGGTGTTGCCTGCGGCGACTATTAAAATCATCGGCAACGCCGATACATTCATTGTCCATTATACATTGTCCATTCAAAGAAGGAGATTCTTTTGAACCATAAGCGATTAACATTATTTGCCGGTCATTACGGCAGCGGCAAGACCAATATCGCCGTGAACTATGCTCTGCTGCTTGCCCGGGAGGGAAAGCAGGTCTGCATCGGAGATTTGGACATTGTCAATCCCTATTTCCGCACCGCTGACAGCGAAAAGATCCTGCGCAACGCCGGCGTTACCCTGATTTCTCCTCAATTTGCCAATTCCAATGTGGACCTACCGGCGCTGCCGGCAGAGGCCTACCGGCTGGTGGAGGACAAAAGCACCTACGGCATAATGGACATCGGCGGCGACGACCGGGGCGCATACGCCCTGGGGCGGTATGTGCCAGCCATCAAGGCAGAAAACGACTACCGTATGGTCTTCGTCGCCAACTGTTACCGGCCTCTGACCCGGACACCGGAGGAGGCAATGGAGGTTATGAAGGAAATCGAAACCGCCTGCGGCCTCCGCTTTACAGACATTATCAACAATTCCAATTTGGGTACGGAAACCACAGCGCAAACGGTGCTGGACTCCCAGCCCTATATAGAAAAGCTGCAAGCAATCAGCGGTCTTCCCCTCTTTGCCCACACAGCACAGGAGCAGGTAGCAGAGAGCCTTGCAGGCAAATTAGATTCCGTATTGCCCCTGCGCTTGCAGGAGAAATATTTTGATTTACCGTCCCAGAAGCCGGTGTCCCGGCCTCTGTGGGGTTAAATGGAGGTATACATATGGCAACTGTAACATTTCGCACCGATTGGTGCAAAGGCTGCGGTCTGTGCGTAGACGCCTGTCCCAAAGGGTGTCTGACCATTGCCGCAGACAAAATCAACCAAAAAGGCTATTCCCCTGCTGTGATGGCAAATCCCGACAAATGCATCGGCTGCGCATTCTGCGCCACCATGTGTCCGGACTGCATCATCACGGTAGAAAAGTAAGGAGGCGCATACGATGGCAGAACGCGTACTTATGAAGGGCAACGAAGCCATTGCCGAGGCCGCCATTCGGGCAGGCTGCCGACACTACTTCGGTTACCCCATCACGCCCCAGACGGAAATTGCCGCCTATATGGCAAAGAAAATGCCCAAAATCGGCGGTGTATTCCTGCAAGCGGAAAGTGAAATCGCATCTATCAATATGGTCTATGGCGCTGCCGCTGCCGGCGTGCGGGTTATGACCTCTTCGTCTAGTCCCGGAATCTCCCTGAAAGCAGAGGGTCTGAGCTACATTGCCGGCTCTGATGTGCCTGCGCTGGTGGTCAATGTCCAGCGTGGCGGCCCGGGTCTTGGCGGCATTCAGCCCTCCCAGTCCGACTACTTCCAGGCCACCAAGGGCGGCGGCCACGGCGACTATAAAATGATCGTTTTGGCCCCTGCCTCCGTGCAGGAGATGGCAAGCCTGACCATCAAGGGCTTTAACCTGGCGGACAAATACTTAATGACCTCTATGATTCTGGCAGACGGCACCATCGGACAGATGATGGAGCCCATCAGCTTTGAGGACGCAGAGATTGAAAAGTACGACAAACCCTGGGCGCTGACCGGTACCGGCTGCAAGCGCAAGCACAACATCGTCAACTCCCTGTACTTAAAGCCCGACGAGCTGGAAGTGAAGAACTTCCAGCGCTATGAGCGGTATAAACTGGTGGAAGAAAACGAGCCGCTGTGGGAAGAGTATATGATGGAGGACGCTGAGTACTGCGTGGTGGCCTTCGGTATTGCCTCCCGTGTGGCAAAGAACGCGGTGGTGCAGGCAAGAAGCGAGGGCATCAAGGTGGGTCTGATCCGTCCCATCACCCTGTGGCCCTTCCCCAAGAAGGCCCTGGCAGCTGCCGCTGACAAGGTCAAGGGCTTCATCTCCGTGGAGCTTAATATGGGTCAGATGATTGACGACATCAAGCTCTACACCGGATGCCGGCGCCCTGTTGCCCTGTGCAACCGCTGCGGCGGTATGATTCCCAGTCCCGACCAGGTGCTGGAATCCATTCGCAATGCGCAGAAAGGAGTGTTCTAACCATGGCTGTTGTATTTGAAAAACCCAAGTCCCTGGCAGATGTGCCTCTGCACTACTGCCCCGGCTGTCCCCACGGCATTATCCACCGGCTGGTGGCCGAGGTCATCGACGAATTGAGCATCGAGGGCAGAACCATTGGCGTCGCTCCCGTTGGCTGCGCGGTTATGGCATACGATTACTTCACCTGCGATATGATCGAAGCAGCCCACGGCAGAGCCCCTGCCACCGCCACCGGCATCAAGCGCAGCCGTCCGGAGAATGTGGTCTTTACCTATCAGGGCGACGGCGACCTTGCCTCCATCGGTATGGCAGAAACCGTCCACTCCGCCGCCAGAAACGAGAACATCACCGTAATTTTCGTCAACAACGCCATTTACGGTATGACCGGCGGTCAGATGGCGCCCACCAGCCTGCCCGGTCAGGTTACCCAAACCTCCCCCTATGGCCGTGATGTGAACCACTGCGGCTGGCCCATTAAGGTCTGCGAAATGCTGGCCACCTTGGAGGGTCCCGAGTACATCGCCCGGGTAGCGGTGAACAATGTTAAGAATGTAAAGAACGCCAAAAAGGCCATCAAAAAGGCTTTCGAAAACCAGATTGCCGGCAAGGGCTTCTCCCTGGTGGAGGTGGTTTCCGCCTGTCCCACCAACTGGGGTATGACCCCCCAGAAGGCGCTGGAATGGGTGGAAAGCGATATGCTCCCCTACTACCCCATCGGCGTTTACAAGGACAGAACCGCGACAAAGGAGGCTGAGTAATATGAAAACGACTCAGGTTTTGATTGCCGGCTTCGGCGGTCAGGGCATCCTGTTCGCCGGTAAGTTCCTGGCTTACAAGGGTCTGTTAGAAGAAAAGCAGGTCTCCTGGCTGCCCTCCTACGGCCCTGAAATGCGCGGCGGCACCGCCAACTGCAATGTGATTTTGTCCGACTCCCCTGTGGGCAGTCCCATCATCACCGCGCCGGATGTGCTGATTGCTATGAATCTGCCTTCCTTGCAAAAGTATGTGGACACCGTTGTCCCCGGCGGACAGATTTATGTGGATTCCGCACTGATTGATGCCAAGGTGGAACGCGCCGATGTGGAGATTTTCTACATCCCCGCCACCCAAATGGCCAAAGAAAACGGCATCAGCACCCTTGCCAATATGATTATTGTGGGTAGTCTGCTGGAAAACCATCCGGAGCTGTCCTTTGACGGCACCGACGAGGTGATTGCCAAGCTGGTACCCCCCAAGAAAGCCGCCCTTGTGGAGCTGAACCAAAAGGCTCTGGCACTGGGTAAAAATTATAAATAAGAAATTTGAGGAGGAAACGATTTATGAATGCTATGACTGAAATGACCAACTACCGCCACGAAAAAGTCCTGTTTGTCAACAACGAGAAGGCCGGCTTGAAGGCCATCATCGCCGTTCACAACACCAATCTGGGCCCCGCCATCGGCGGCTGCCGTCTGTTCCCCTACGCATCCTTTGACGATGCTCTGTTTGATGTTCTGCGTCTGTCCCGTGGTATGTCCCACAAGAACGCAGTTGCCGGTCTGCCCCACGGCGGCGGCAAGGGCGTCATCATTGCCGACCCCTCTATGAAGACCGAGGCTATGTTTGAAGCCTTCGGCGAGGCTGTGAACAACTTAGGCGGCGACTACATCACCGCCGAGGACGTGAACACCACCTGCGACGATGCTTTGGTCATGCTGCGCAAGACCAACCACATCTGCGGCCTGCCCCAGAACAGCGGCGACCCCTCCCCCTTCACCGCAAGAGGCGTATGGCAGGGCATTAAGGCTACCGCCAAGGTGGCCCTGGGCCGGGATTCTCTGGAAGGCGTTACCGTGGCTGTCCAGGGTCTGGGCAAGGTCGGCTATGACCTGTGCCGCCTGCTGAACGAGAGCGGCGCCAAGCTGATTGTTGCCAACCGCAGCAACAAGGCAATGGCCGAGAAGGCTGCCGATGAGTTCGGCGCTATCATCGTACCCACCGAGGAAATCTACACCCAGGAGTGCGACATCTTCTCCCCCAACGCTATGGGCGCAATCCTGAACCCCACCACGATCCCGCAGCTCCGCTGCAAGGCAGTTGCCGGCGGCGCCAACAACCAGATCCTGGACCATGCTTCCGGCCTGGCTTTGAAGGCTCGCGGCATCTACTACGCCCCCGACTTCGTTATCAACGGCGGCGGCGTGATCAACGCGGCAGCTGAGGTTGACGGTCCCTACAACAAGGATGCTGTGCTTGCCAAGGTTGACAACA